>CAITDH010000278.1 GCA_903891045.1 uncultured Desulfobulbaceae bacterium
AGGGTAATAATAAAAGGCCACAATCATTGATCCTGGAAGCACACAGTCGCAGCATTCAATCCGGCTCACACAAGCTCTATCTGCCCTGGAACGCCGGCAACAATCTCACCGATCTCGGCACAGGCAAGGGAATATCCTTGCGCTCGCATCTCCTGCAAAATTGCAGCGGTAGCACTTGGGCTGGCCGCAATCAACAGGCCGCCTGAGGTCTGCGGATCGGCCAGAATCATTTCCAAGGAATCCTGGTCAGGCCGCCTGCTCATAAGCGCTTGAGCATAGTGTTTCCTGTTCACATGGGCGCCTTCGGGTATAATACCCATATCAATAAAATCCCTGACCCCATCCAGCACCGGAATCTGTTCGCCAATGATCCTGGCGGCGACCCCTGAGGCCAACAGCATCTCCGAGAGATGCCCCAGCAGACCGAACCCGGTAATATCAGTACAGGCATGCACCTTCTCGCCACGACCCCGGACCTCCTGCATGATCTCGCCAGCCAGTCGGTTCAGGGTCGCCATCACCTCTACAATCCTGGCTTCCACCTCAGCACCCGCCAGATTGCCCTTGATGGCCGTTGACAAGATCCCAATCCCCAGCGGTTTTGTCAGGATCAGCCGATCTCCCGGACGGGCCCCGGCATTGAGCAGGACCTGATCAGGATGAACCAGGCCGGTAACCGAAAGGCCATATTTCAATTCAGTATCCTCAATGGAATGACCACCCACCAGCAAGGCTCCTGCCTCCTGCACTTTGTCCAAGCCCCCGCGGATCACCTCCCTGAACACCGAGATATCCATGGTTTTCACCGGACAGGCCAGGATATTCATGGCCAGAAGTGGCCTGCCACCCATGGCATACACGTCACTCAAAGCGTTGGCCGCAGCAATCTGACCAAAACTGAACGGATCGTCGACAATAGGGGTGAAGAAATCCAGGGTTTGAATCAAGGCCGTCTCATCATTCAAACGATAGACCCCGGCATCATCACAGGTTTCAGCTCCGACAATAAGATTCGGATCCTTGGGCAAGGTAATTCCACACAATATCTGACCCAGATCCCCTGGGCCCAGTTTAGCCGCTCAACCCGCAGCTTTTACTGTACTTGTCAGTTTGATCATTTTCCTTCACCTCCCTTTCTTCAACTCAATCTTGCAATGGCAGTTCAAGAGAAAAAATTACCCACCCATTCTTTCTTGTTGAATTTCTGTACAACTTCATTATAAATGATTCTTATCAGATTTGAGTGAAAGGCACAAAGACATTTTCCTCTTTGTGCCTTTCCCCATTTAGGCACCTGCAAGGTAACTGGCCCCCCAGCTTTCTAGAGGTCAGTTTTGCCATCAAAATAACGACCTTATTTTATTACAATGACTTACGAGCAAGAACTTATGACAAACAACTCCGAACAACGCCCTGAATCAGGGCGGCCAAAACACGAATGTGGCGTTTGCGGCATATTTGGCCATGAAGACGCGGCAAAACTTACCTATTTCGGACTCTATGCCCTCCAGCACCGGGGTCAGGAAAGCGCCGGGATTGTCACCTCAGATGGCAAGAAAGTCTCTATCCATAAAGACATGGGCCTGGTTCCAGAGATATTTACCGAGACCATTCTCCAGGGTCTACCTGGACATATGGCGGTTGGCCATGTCCGCTACTCCACCACCGGCTCCTCCCATATCACCAATACCCAGCCCCTGCTGGTAACCCACAAGGGTACCACCCTGGCAGTTGCGCACAATGGCAATCTGGTCAATGCCATTGAACTGCGGCATGATCTGGAAGAAAAGGGTTCCATCTTCCAGACCGGCATGGACAGTGAAGTGGTGTTGCACCTCATGGCGCGCACCACCCATCTTGGCCTGGATCGTGCCCTTGCGGAATCATTTTCCTGCCTCAAAGGGGCCTACTCCATCCTGATGATGACCCCGGACACCTTGGTGGCCGTGCGTGATCCAGGTGGTTTCCGACCACTCTGCCTCGGCAAAATCAATAATGGCGGCTGGGTTGTCGCCTCCGAGACCTGCGCCCTTGATCTGATTGAGGCCAAGTATGTGAGGGATATCGAGCCGGGTGAGATGCTCATCATCACCAAAGATGAGATGCGCTCAATCTTCCCTTGGCCAAAACAAAAGACCAGCTTCTGTATCTTTGAACAGGTCTATTTTGCCAGGCCCGACTCAGATATATTCGGGATCAATGTTTATGAAGCCCGAAAACGGATGGGAGAAATTCTGGCCCGAGAATGCCCCATCGACGGCGATTTTGTCATGCCCTTCCCCGACTCCGGGAATTACGCGGCACTTGGCTATTCCCAGGCATCCGGCCTGCCCCTGGAGATGGGCATGATCCGTAACCATTATGTGGGCAGGACCTTCATCCAGCCCACCCAATCCATGCGTGACTTTAACGTCCGAGTCAAGCTGAATCCTGTCCGCTCGCTCCTGAAAGATAAACGGATCATCATCGTTGAAGACTCAATTATCCGAGGCACCACTGGCAAAAGCCGGGTCCGCTCGCTCCGCGACGCCGGGGCCAAAGAGGTCCACATGCTGGTCAGTTGTCCGCCAACCCGGCATGCCTGTTATTATGGCATTGATTTCCCCTCTTCCACAGAACTGATTGCCTCAAAGCGTTCTGTGGAAAATATTGCCGACTATCTGGGCCTGGACTCTCTCCATTATCTGAGCCTGGAAGGACTGGTTGAAGCCGCTGGCCTTGGTAAGGAAAATTACTGTCTGGCCTGTTTCAATGGCAAATATCCAGTAGAGCCAGACCTTAATTTTCACAAAGGGGCACTGGATATTTAGGAGCAGTTAGTGCATGAGCATGCTTTTCCGCTCATGCGGTTACTGATCCTTATGCCGCTTCAAAGAAATAACTAATCTTTTCTGGCTGTTTCTTTGAGTGGCGTCTGGCAGATAACATACAAGAAGCCGTACAGAGATAATACATAGAGATCTGACCTGTTCTCTATTTTAAAGTCGAAATTGTTTTTCAACGACAACTTGATACCAGAAATCAACAAACGATAGCGCCTTGAAAAACTCAATCTCCATAGACACCTACGAATGCAATGGTTGCGGATCATGCGTGGAGATCTGCCCTGATGTCTTCAAGATGGACGAGACCGGAGAAAAAGCTGAGATCATAAATCCCCATGCAGAACTCACCCCCCGGATAGAAGAAGCGGCCGCCTATTGTCCCGCCAAATGCATCTCCTTTAGTAAGGGCCCAACCTGACAATTGGGCATGGTATGAACCATCAGCAATTAACAAGAATATTTGAATCGGGAGCAACGGATGATCCTTTAGACGAAATCCTTGCCCTGGTCACCCTGATCCAGCCCACCTTCGACACTCTTCTGCTTCGAAAACTGCACCATGATACCGCACGACTCTTTGCCGGGACCTATCCAGGGTTTCGTGCCAGTAATACCCAATACCATAACCTCAAACATACCTACAGCGTAGCCCTGGCCACAGCAAGGCTCTTGCATGGTCTGACTTACACTCACGACCAAGATATTTCCATCCAGGTCATAAAACAGGCCCTATACAGCGCTTATTTTCATGATACCGGTCTGCTCATGAAAACTTCAGACCAGGCTCTC
>CAITDH010000279.1 GCA_903891045.1 uncultured Desulfobulbaceae bacterium
AGATCAAGATTGACGGCATCATCCGGATGAATTTCCAGATACGGCAGTGGAAGCGTCAGGAGCTTTTCAGGAATCCTCTTGTCATTGTACATGGTTTGCCAGACATGCTGGGAACGACCAGTGGTAAACCAGAATGGATAGTCCGGATTATTGATATATTTCGCCACTTCAGCCGGATAGCCCGTCCACGCATCAGTTCCATACCATTTGAACAGCCCGTCTTTTGAAGCAAAACTGTACTTGTAACGACGCTTGGTGCCAACCAGCTTGCCTGTTACCGGATCCTGGCGCACCGGGGTCTGAATACCTTCATTGCCAAGTTTTCTCAGCATCTTGTGCGTCACTCCTTTGTAGCATTCCGCTGAAAGGCGAGCCTCTTCTGCTTCTGTTGCCTTATTGTCACCAAATTCATGGGATCCGGCTTCAAAGACATCTGCATCTGTCTTCCAGTCCATTCCACTGAAACGCTCCGCCATCTCCTTGTTCCCCTCGGCTTCGTAGAGCGCTTTGATCTTGTTGCCGACAAGCGCAAGAATTTTCCAGTCAGGAAGAGCTTCGCCAGGCGCATCCAGAAACTTGTCATAGATCCTCAAGAGGCGGCTGTGACAGTTTATTGACGTGTCAACCGCTTCACCCCAGCCTGCTGCAGGAAGAATCAGCATGGCATCCTCGGCGGTATGGGTCATGTAAATGTCCTGGACAACCATGAACAGTCCGTCCGTTTTTTCAAACGCCTCAAGCACTTTGGCTATGTATGCTTTCGGATCGGAAGGAATACCACCATTATCAAGATAATCGAGAAGATCAGCCGCACGTTTTTTAACCGATTTTTTGAAGAATTTACTGTTCGGTGTGGACAGATAAGGATCAGTTGCACCTACCCAGTAAAGTTTTCCTCCCCCGCCGGTAATATAGTTGTCTACGTTTTTCGGAGGACCTCCGGCATAGATAGAACCTGGAGTCGGGGCACCCGGTCTTACATACCCTTCCTGATGACCACCCAGTCTGCCGCATCCGGTACCAACCCTTCCGACATTGTGGGTCAGAACATTAAGCTGAGCAATGGCGGCTACCTGGTCGTAATTTTTCATGTTCCAGATAATGCCTTTTTCATACAATGTCAATGTTCTGCGCTTGAAACCACCTTCTTTTGGTTTGGCAATCCATGCAGCCGCTTCTTCCATCTCTTTTCTGGTGACGCCCGTAATCTTTTCGGCATCGGCAAGAAAAGCGTCGAGTGGCCTGGCAAGCTCAAGCGACTTGCTCTTGTACTCCTCAAAGGTCGCCATGTCGGTACGTTTCTGGAGATAGTCGCTGTCGTACCACTTGTTTTCCCATGCTATCCTTGCAAGTGCATTGGCCAATATCCAGTCAGTGCCGAGATTCGGACGCAGATGCAGAACACGTTCAGCGCTGATATCCTGGCTGACCGTTGTCGTCGCATTTTTACGAGGATCAATAATGATAATACGCCCCTCTTCAGCAGGCTCACCTGATGCAAACTCCTTCTTTTTCTCATCAATCGATCCGCCCTGAAGGTTCGGCATAATGTGCTCAGTGTAGAAAACCGTGGCGCCTTCATAGGCGTTTGCGCCCCAAAGAACGACGGTATCGGCAAGACGGGCATCATCGACATCATAATTGAGTTCGTGCATGCCGCGCTCTCTTGAGCCCCAAACCTCTGAATTGTAAGCAGGACGATTGTGGATGGAGAGATAATGAGTTTTGATCCCGCTTAAAAAGAGCTTGCCTGCTCCCCAGTTGTCTTCAAATCCAAGACCGGAGCTTCCGTGATCATAAAACTTCATGGCAATACTATCTGAACCGTATTTGTCCATGGAGCTCTTGGTCAATGTTGCAAGGATTTCGACGGCATGATCCCAGCTAATTGCCACAAAACCATTCTCTTTTCGGAGTAAAGGATCTTTCAGACGATCCCTGGTGTGCCCTGTTGGAGTATAAGCAGTCTGGGCATTGGTTCCGCCCCGAATAGAATAATCGCCCTTGTTGATGCGCGACTCTTTGGCCGGAATGATGGCAAGATTGTATTTATGGCCATTTTTCCTGGTAATAACATTGTGCATGGTTTCCGTGTAGGAAAATCCTGACATCAACTGAGCCTGCTTCGAAAGATCAACATGAAAAGCATTTGACCTGGCTGTTCCGCTTTTCTTTTCGGGCCACACGTAGACATTGTAACCGCATCCGGCGCTACAATACTGACAAACAGTGGTATATCTTTCCGCATCCAGTGGCGGAACAGGAAGCGTGTCTTTTCTTTGAAAGAGTGACATAGCGTGTTGTCTCCTTAGCTGATTTTAAGATTACCGATTCTGCCATAAATAAGACCTTCAACCCCTTCTGCATAAATGTTGCCTGTTGCAGCATCGACCCGCAGTACAACCTGTGCAACCCACTGGGAAGCAAGGCCCTGATAGGTTTGACCATTCCGGGATACATCGAACATGGAGTAATGGCACTTACAGACAAGACGGCCTTTGTTATAGGTCAATGGACAACCCATATGGGTACAAAGTGTAGAAAAAGCGACAACATCTTTCTCCGTTCCAACACCACCAACAGCCTGATTATCCACTTTTACCAGAACACAGGGCGAACTCTCATCCGGATAGTTAAATGTCAGCGGTTCATTGACCTTGAGATTTTTGATATTGCCGATTTTTCTGGACGGATATGCCTTGACTGGTGCAGCATGTCCATCCTTGTTAAGTCCTGTAAAGAAAAGAAGCGCAGTAGCTGATGTTGTTTGAAGAAATTTTCTTCGTGATAGATCGGACATAATACCTCCTGTTAATTGCTAACAATTGTGAAGTTCTGGGCTAAAAGAATTACGATAAATCCGAAACTGTGGGTGATGAAATTGGTGTCGTAAGGGAAAACAGACCTCCTTTTTATAATTTAAATAATAAAAAGTACATTTTTGTATTTTTTTATCGCGTAAAAAAACGAAAAAATTTCCCGGGTTTATTGCACTGCAAAAAATTTTCCCTTAAACCAGAGAGCCACATTGACAAGCGCAATGAGGGCAGGAACTTCCACCAGGGGACCAATAACGGCGGCAAAGGCTTCGCCTGAATTGATGCCAAACACCGCCACAGCGACGGCTATGGCTAACTCAAAATTGTTGCTTGCAGCAGTAAAGGCGAGGGTGGCTGTTTTGGAGTAGTCTGCTCCAACTTTGCGGCCCATGTAAAACGAGAGCAGAAACATCACCACAAAGTAGATCAGGAGAGGAATAGCAATGCGCACCACATCCATTGGAATTTTAACGATATACTCCCCTTTCAGCGAAAACATCACGACAATCGTAAAAAGCAGCGACACAAGCGTCAGAGGGCTGATGCGCGGGATGAATTCATTCTCATACCACTCTTTTCCTTTAAGACGCAGAAGAACAAATCGCGTCAGAAAACCGGCTATAAAGGGAATACCAAGATAGATAAACACCGATCCTGCAATATCTGCGATTGAGATATCAACGACAAAAGAGGTCAAGCCGAACCACTTCGGCAACACCGTGAGAAAAATCCAGGCATAGAAAGAAAAGAAGAGTACCTGGAAGATTGAGTTGAAAGCAACAAGACCGGCGGCATATTCAGTATCTCCTTTGGCAAGTTCATTCCAGACAATGACCATCGCGATACAGCGGGCAAGGCCGATCATGATAAGGCCAGCCATGTAATGCGGCATATCGGAAAGCAGCAGGACTGCAAGCGTAAACATCAGGATGGGGCCAATCACCCAGTTCTGCACCAGTGACAGAGCCAGCACCTTCGTATTGCGAAAAACGTCACCCAGCTCCTCGTATTTCACCTTTGCAAGCGGAGGATACATCATGACAATGAGCCCGAC
>CAITDH010000280.1 GCA_903891045.1 uncultured Desulfobulbaceae bacterium
CGATAAGAATGTTGTTGAATTTCTGCCGGAAATTGAGCAGGAGACCGCGTCTCTCGAGACCCTGTGGCGGATTGTGGTCGATTGCGCCCATGAAAACAAGCGGTTGACTGCCATTGGCGAATATATTCCGATGAAGCAGAATCTGGCCCGGTTTGTGATTGAGGGGGCTCCTGGCACCACGACCTATACCGAGGACAAGGCCGCCGAGGAGTGCACGGTGATCTGCACTACCTGCAATAAATACATGCGCCTCAAAGGTGGAGACGCGGTGCCGGTATGCTGCGGACGTCCTATGGAAACGGCTGATTAAAGGGGCTTCCAGTCAGCATGTATGCGCCAGCTGAAGAGATTGTCCAGATTGTTGATCGCGACAATAAGGTGACGGGTGCCCTGCCCCGTCACCTTATGCGCAGTCGTGGTCTGATCCATCGGGCGAGCTATATCCTGGTTTTCAATAAACTCAAGCAACTCTTTGTCCAGAAAAGAACGACCACCAAGGATATCTATCCTGGATACTGGGATGTAGCGGCCGGCGGCGTGGTGCTGGCTGCGGAGTCCTATGAACAGTCCGCGTCCCGGGAGCTTGCCGAAGAACTTGGCGTCTCCGGGATTCCCCTCACTCCCCTTTTTGATCATTATTTTGAAGACGCCATCAACCGGGTCTGGGGGCGGGTCTTCCGCTGTACCCATGAAGGCCCTTTCACCTTGCAGCCGGAAGAGGTTGAGTCCGGGTGTTTCATGCCGGTCCCGCAGATCCTGGAATCCAGTCTGCGGGAACCTTTCACCCCTGATGGTATTCTCATCCTGCAGCGCCTGGCAGACAACCTGCAGGGAGCTGTTACGCAATAACGATTACCTTCTTGACCATTTCGTTACGACTCTGTTTTGCTTGTCATGCCGGGTTTGGGACAGCCAATGACGTAGATGAGCGGGAACGGTGAACGAGGGGACCCAAGTCTTCGAATCTCCCATTCGTAGGGCGCTCCGGTGAGCGATGCAGTCATCGCCGTCAATTCTTCGGTGGTATAGGAGCGTAGGCAGGAGATAATGCCATCCACCATAACGAGGAGCGGCACCACCGGCAACAGATAGGTCAACAGGAGCCGCGACCAGCGAAAGGGGCGAATCTTGGGTGTATGCAGCAGGACGAAAAAGGGCGCCGTGAGCATGGTCAGAACGGTGACAAGCCGACGGTCGGTCATCTCGAAGATAC
This sequence comes from uncultured Desulfobulbaceae bacterium, assembly GCA_903891045.1. GTDB lineage: Bacteria > Desulfobacterota > Desulfobulbia > Desulfobulbales > Desulfocapsaceae > UBA2270. The sequence continues at coordinate 1,214 of CAITDH010000280.1, forward strand.
CGATTCCGTGTCCGGAGTCCACCGCGTCCTGAAGTACCTGTTGAGCCTGGGCAGGGGGAAAATGGTGGAATGAACCAAATAGTGTCCTGAAACCAGAGAGCCCCTGCGGGAGGGCACAGGCATCAAGAGGTTCTTCCTTGAAGTCGATTACCCCGCTGGAAAGGTCGCAGGCCAGGCGAAAGGCCGCCAGATTCGGGTAGCGGTCGGTCAGAATGATCCGAAATGATTCCCCGAAGGCGCGGCTGATCGTTCCATAAAGTCCTTGCCAAGGCCCGCAGCCACCGGAACAAAGGTCTATGATCTGTTGGGCGTTAGTCCTTTGCAGGAAATAGCAGAGGGTCGGCAAGAGAGGCGTGTACTGCCCCCAGTAGTTGGTGGAGTATTGAAGGAAATCGGTCACGGCGTTGCGGATCACCTTGGGGCACCAGGGCTGGTCGTGGATTTCTGCAAGTTGTATTCGTTTGAGGATCAGCATTCGCTTTTTGTGGTCCCGGCCAGAACCAGGGAAAAGTCTTATGGCCTTGGACATATTTCACATTTATTGACCCGGAAGGTCTGCAGTAAATGTGGAAAACCAGGGTTGATTTTCTCCCCCCTCTATTTTTTCTGAACTTGCAAAAGCGACTGCTGTTGCTTCCGCTGAGTGTCCTTCTTTAGCCGACCCCCCTTTGGAAATCAATCTCTTTTCGACGATCTTGGCAGGAATTGAACAGGTCAGGCGACACTGGGCCAGGTAAACGATGGTGCCGGTCGTGGCCTGTGAATGGCATGGTTATTCGTAACGGCTCCTAATAATCTGGAGTTTGCCATTTTAAAATGGTATAGTTTTTCTCCTTAAATACTGGGTGTTCCGATTGGTTTTTCTGTCGGGGCGCTGGAATGATTTAATAAAATTAACATCACTGTAAGGCATTGAATGATAAAAGTATTTCTCAAAAAGGTCGGAAGCAAACTCAGAAATATTGCCAGATCCGGCAAAAAAGAGCATGGCAATCCGGCCAATGAGCAGCCTGTGCCCCAACCTGCTGTCCATCAGGAAGTGTCGCCAGACCAGGTGTTGTTAAAGCCGCAGTTAGAGTCTCCGGAGGGAGAGGCCGGATCCCGGCCGCGGCGTCCGCCCCGGCCCAAGCGAGAACGGCAGGAACCCGAGTGGGATCTGGCCCAGTTTCAGGTGGAGCCGGTTGCGGGCAAGACCAGATTCCATGACCTTGATCTTCCCCTGGCCCTGATGCACGCCATCGCCGATCTCAAGTTTCAATTTTGTACCCCCATTCAGGCCCAAGCCCTCCCTGATGCCCTGCTGGGCAAGGATCTTATCGGTCGGGCCAGCACCGGCACGGGAAAGAGCGCGGTTTTTTTGATTGCCATTTTTACCAGATTATTGCGGGAGCAGGAACGAGGCAAGGCGCCGGTGGGCACCCCGCGGGCTCTGATCATTGCCCCGACCCGCGAGCTGGTCATCCAGATTGCCAAAGATGCCAAGGCCCTGGCCAAATATACGAACCTGAAGATCGTTTCGGCCTATGGCGGCACCGATTATCAAAAACAGGAAAAGAGTATGACCGAGCAGGTGGTGGATGTGGTGGTAGCCACTCCCGGTCGACTCCTTGATTTTGAAAGCAAGAAGATCATCAACCTGAACCGGGCGGCCATCATGGTCATTGATGAGGCTGACCGGATGCTCGATATGGGTTTTATCCCCGATGTGCGCCGCATTATCTACAAAACCCCCCCCAAAGAGAAGCGTCAGACCATGCTCTTTTCGGCTACCTTTACCGATGAGGTCAGGCAGCTCTCGGCCCAGTGGTGCAAAGAGCCGATTACCGTCGAGACCGAGGCTGATCAGGTGGCCGTCGAGACGGTGCAGCAGATTGTCTATCTGACCACCACGGCCGAGAAATTCACGGTGCTCTACAATCTGATCGCCAACACCGAGCATGAGCGGATCATGGTCTTCACCAATATGAAGAATGAGGCCAGAAGGCTCAGTGAGCGGCTGGAGCGGCACGCGATCAAATGTACCCTGCTTTCCGGTGATGTTCCGCAGGAAAAAAGGACGGCGCGGCTGGAGGCCTTCCGCGAAGGGCGGGTCAAGGTGATGATTGCCACCGATGTGGCCGGGCGCGGCATTCATATTACCGGCATCAGTCATGTGATCAACTACACCCTGCCTTATGAGCCGGAAGACTATGTGCACCGGATCGGCCGCACCGGCCGGGCCGGGGTCTCGGGGATCTCGATTAGTTTTGCCTGCGAGGAAGACGCCTTTGTCCTGCCCGAGATTGAAGAGTATATCGGTGAGCCCCTGCATTGCATTCAGCCCGATGAATCCCTGCTGGCTGCCGTACCGGCAGGCCAGCCAAAACCCATTGGCTCGGGCGACAGGGGTGGGTCAGGAAGCCATGGCCGTTCCGGTGGTGGGGGAAGCAGGGGTGGCTCAGGCTCAAGGAGTGGCTCGTACAAAGGGAGAAGGAAATAACGCTCGATGATTCATCTCACTAATATTACCAAACAACATGGCTCCCAGATTCTTTTTCAGGATGCCAGCCTGCAGATCCTTGCCTCCAGTCGTGCCGGGCTGGTGGGCCCCAACGGCGCCGGCAAGTCAACGATATTCCGCCTGATCACCCGGGAGGAAGAGGCGGATAAGGGCGAGATCTCCTGCGCCAAGAAAACCGTGATCGGCTATTTTTCCCAGGATGTGGGCGAGATGGCAGGGCGCACGGCCCTGGCCGAGGTGATGGCGGCGGCAAGCGAGGTCACCGAGCTTGGCGAGCAGATGCGGGAAATGGAGATGGCCATGGGGCAGCCCATGGAAGATGATGAGATGACCGCTCTGCTCGAGCGCTACGGCAATGCGGTGGAGGAGTTTGAGCATCGGGGCGGCTATGACCTGGAGGCCCGCGCCCAGGCGGTGCTGACCGGCCTTGGGATCGGCCCGGATGCTTATCAGAATCCGGTGGAGTCCTTCAGCGGCGGCTGGAAGATGCGCATCGGTCTGGCTAAAATTCTGACCATCAACCCGGATGTACTGCTCCTGGACGAGCCGACCAACCATCTGGATGTGGAATCGATTATCTGGCTGGAGGAGTGGCTGGCCAGTGAATTCAAGGGCGCGTTGCTTATGACCTGCCATGACCGCGAGTTCATGAACCGGATTGTCAATCGGATCATTGAGGTGGCTGGCCAGACCGTGACCACCTACAGTGGCGATTACGATTTTTATCTGCGCGAACGCGAGATCCGGCGGGAGCAGCTCCTGGCCAGTTACCGCCGCCAGCAGGAGATGCTGGCCAAGGAAGAGGATTTCATCGCCCGTTTTGCGGCCAGGGTCTCTCATGCGGCCCAGGTGCAGTCCCGGATCAAGAAGCTGGAGAAGATCGAGCGTATCCAGTTGCCCCCCGAACAGAAAGTGGTGCGCTTTGAGTTTGCCGAACCCCCGCGCTCAGGTGATGATGTCGTACGCATGGAGGCCCTGTCCAAGGTCTGGAGTCAGGAGAATGGCCCGGAAAGATCGGTCTTCGGCGGGGTGAGCGGAGTGATCCGCAGGCAGGAAAAGATTGCGGTGGTCGGGGTGAACGGGGCCGGCAAGTCAACCTTTCTCAAGGTGCTGGCCGACCAGGTCGCGCCCTCAAGCGGCACAGTGAGTATCGGCGCGGGTGTGTTGCCCGGTTATTTCAGCCAGCATTCCATGGAACTGCTCAACCCGGACTTCACCGTCTTTGAGACGGTGCAGGCGGTCATCCCCACCGGCAATATCGGGGTGATCCGCAACCTGTGCGCCGCCTTTCTCTTTCAGGGGGATGATGTGGACAAGCGTATTGCCAACCTCTCCGGCGGGGAAAAAAGCCGGGTGGTGCTGGCCACCCTCCTGGCCCAGCCCCTGAATTTCCTGATCCTGGATGAACCGACCAACCATCTTGATATCCAGTCCCGTGAAGTTCTCCTTGAGGCCCTGCAGAAGTTCACCGGCACGGTCATCCTGGTCAGTCATGACCGGCACTTCCTGCGCCTGCTGGTCGATCGGGTCTTTGCCATAGACCATGGCGCTCTGCACACCTATGAGGGTGATTACGGCTATTATCTGAGCAAATCTGTCGAAGATGAGCTGGAACCGAATTAAAAAGAGGGCATCCCTTATTGGTTGAAAAAATATGCAGAGAAGGATAAATACGATAAGATACTAATCCGAATCTGTACTTGCGGTGTTTGTGCGAAGCTCTTTTCTGAAGGCGAGGCATCGGAAAAGATAAGAAAAAACTTTTTAATCATCATTTTTTTTTCATCAGACAATATCATGGCAACGCCTACCCCCGGTAACAACAGCAGTAATCCTGTCAGAACTTATCGAAATGTTCCCCATTATGAAATTCAGATCATTTCTCGGTCGCCCGAGCTGGAATTCATTGCCAGCACCATCGAGTCCACCTTGTGTCGTCTCGGATTCTCTGATCCGGACGTGAATTTTATGGATAAGGATGCGGCCAGACTTCTGGAATTATTTTTTGATCAATATCATTTCAAAGATACGGAGCTGGCGTTTGCTGATGCTGCGCAGGAAAAGGACCACGCCCTTCTTAGCAAGGTTATCGAGGAGGATCTGTCAGATATCCCTAAAGAGGATCTGGTGCGGATCATGGCCTCAATCCATCGTGCCATTCAGCGGAGAACTAAAGGGGGCGATGAGTATCTTCGTTTTATCAATGAATATGCCGGGGATTGAGTGGCATGGATTTATTTTCAATCCCTTTCATTCTTCTCTGTGAGTTTTCACATAGTTAAAATCGCATATCAGTGGGGCGTGGTCTGAGAGCCGGATGTCGGGGATATAAAAATTGACGGCCTCCAGTTCCGGGCTGTGCAGGATAAAGTCGAGTTGACGATGAGGAGCATGACTGGGGTGTGAGGGGTGGTGCATGGGGTTTGCGTCTTGCAGACCTGTGGCTGCCTTAAAGAGTTCCAACTCTCTGCCGCCGCCAAAGGTGTTGAAATCTCCGGCGACGATCATTGGTTTGGTACTTTTTTTAAGCAAGCGGTGTAGGTGTTCAAGCTGTTGTTGACGGTGGCGGTATTTCAGTGACAGGTGGACGATAAAGACAACAATATCGGCTAGCTCCACTTCGATGACTAATCGTTTAACCCCTTCAGCAAAGTAATGAAAGTGATGAGCGATAATTGCTTCGCTGGTGAGGAGGGCGTTGGATTGCTTGTTGAGCACCGGTACCTTGCTGGCCAGTGAATTGTTGGCGTATTTTGTTTCAACGATGTGAAATTGATGAAGTTTTTTGGCGATAATATCGGCCTGGCAGCATCTTGCCGATCGATACGAGCCTGAGTCCACCTCGATTAAGGCAATGATATCCGGTTTGACCGATTCGATGAATTCGACGATCTGGGTCAGGATATTGCTCGTGTGTCTGAAAAAGCCAGAAAAAGGCAGCGGCAGATGGTAACCCACGCCGTGGCCGGTAGCATAGCGTATGTTATAAAGGAGGAAGCGCATGGCATATGATACTGCTTTCTTGATGGCGTGGCAATGTTTAGGTGCTGTTAAGAAAAGAGCAAGTTTTTTCGCTCTTTTCTTTTACAGCACCTAATGCCGTTTCACGGAAAATGCCAATATTTCCCGATGTTGCCTTGAAGCGGCGTCTGGCAGGTTGCGGAAATGAAACAAATAAATAAGTGTAAATCAGGGGAGAGAGCATGACCACCATAAAGATCGGATCACGGAAGAGCAGGCTGGCCATGTGGCAGACAGAGACTGTTGCCGGCATGTTGAATGAACAGGGGATGGAGACGGTGATCAGCTCCATGGAGACCAAGGGTGACATGATCCTTGATGTGTCCATTGCCAAGATCGGCAGCAAGGGGGTGTTCACCGAAGAACTTGAGGAGCAGTTACAGAACGGCGCCACCGATATTGCCGTGCATAGCGCCAAGGATATGCAGTCGATGCTGCCGGAAGGGTTTGGCCTGATCGCCTTTACCGCCAGGGAAAAGGTCAATGATGTCCTGCTGGCCCTCGATAAGGGTCTGAGCCTGGATGATCGCGGCAAAAAGCTCCGCATTGGCACCTCTTCGGTGCGGCGGATTGCCATGTTGAAACACTATTACCCCCATGTCCAGACCGTTGAGATGCGTGGCAACCTGCAGACCCGGATCCAGAAGATGCGGGATGGGGACTGCGATGCCCTGATGCTGGCCTATGCCGGGGTCAAGCGGATGGAGTATGAGGATATGATCGTCAAGGTCTTTCCCGAAGATGAGTTTGTGCCGCCGGTGGGTCAGGGCTGTATCGCCATTGAGTGCTCAGATCAGCTGTCTACGGAGAAGAAGGCCATGGTCCGTGCTTGTCTGAATAACCCGGACAGCGAGTCCTGTCTTCTTGCCGAACGGGCCTATCTGCGCAAGCTGGAAGGTGGCTGCTCGATTCCGGCCTTTGGTCTGGCAGTGCTGGATAAGGATATCCTGACCTTGACCGTCGGCCTTGCCAGTCTCGATGGAGGCACCATCCTCAGAAAGACCGAGCAGGGGCCTCGCCAGGATGCAGAAAAACTGGGAGCACGATTGGGGGATTATATCCTGAACAATGGCGGCCGGGAAATGCTGGCGGAGATCCGTCGGCATCAGGGGTAAGTTTTTTTCTTCAGCCTTCAGCCTTCAGTCTGATTCCAGTCCAGTAACTTCCTGCAGATAATCAATCCACGCCTCAAAGCCCTCTCCGCTGGTGGCGGAGAGGGCCATGACCTGTAACCTCGGGTTGAGGTGCAGGGCATCGGCCTTGGCTTCGGCCACCGGAAAGTCAAAGTAGGGCAGCAGATCGATCTTGGTGATCACAAAGATCTGCGAGCTGATAAAGGCCTTGGGGTATTTGGCCGGTTTGTCAGGGCCTTCCGGCACCGAGACCAGCACCACCCGCTGGTGTTCGCCAAGATCAAAGGTGGCCG
>CAITDH010000281.1 GCA_903891045.1 uncultured Desulfobulbaceae bacterium
CCAATGGCTGAGAGATAGACACAGCAAATAAAAAAAAGGAGCCAGTAATAGGGCGGGAGGATGATCTCAAGCTGACCACTCTGGAGAAAAACACTGATTCCGAGGAGCAGGGTATAGAGAATAACTCGGAGGAAAAGCATCCACAGAAGCTGGCCCTTTAGCAGGTTGTCCGGTGAGGTCCCGCTTTGGAGGGGCCTGGTGATGATGGTCTTGAAATCCATGATATCTGCTCAGCTTGAGTGTCTGATGATCTGGAGGGTGTTAGTTACGCATCTTCAATGCCATATTTCTGAATCTTGTAACGCAGAGAACGGAAGCTGATGCGCAGCAGTTCTGCTGCCCGCATTCGGGAGTGGTTGCTTTTTTCCAGGGAAAAACAGATAATTCTCTTTTCCAGATCATTAATAACCTCGTCCAAGTCGCGTTCAAAAAGTTCTTCCTTGCTGGCTACGGCCTGAAACAGCGGATCGGTTTCAGTTTTATCCCTTTTTTCCGACCGATGCGCCGACAGGGTTAAACTTTCCGGCAGGATAATGTTAGAGCTCTCAAGGGCAACCCCCCGTTCAATGATGTTCTCCAGTTCCCGGACATTGCCGGGAAAATCGTACTCCATGAGGACCTGCATCCCGTAGGAGGAGATCTCCTGGACCTTCTTTCCCAACAAGCGTGAATGCTTCTCCAGGAAATGGTTCACCAGGAGCGGCACGTCGCCCTTGCGTTCGCGCAGCGGGGGCATGCGAATGGGCACCACCGCCAGCCGGTAGAAAAGATCCTCGCGGAAGCGGCCGGCGATGATCTCGTCTTCAAGCACGCGGTTGGTGGCGGCAATGATGCGGACATTGACCCGCTCGATCCGGGTTGAGCCCACGGGTTTGACCTCCCGTTCCTGGAGGACCCGGAGCAACTTGGTCTGGATGATGGGGGTCAGTTCGCCGATCTCATCAAGGAAGGCCGTACCGTTGTTGGCCAGTTGAAAAAGGCCGGGCTTGTCCTGGATGGCCCCGGTGAAGGCGCCTTTGACATGGCCGAAGAGCTCGCTTTCCATCAGGTCTTCGGGGATGGCGCTGCAGGTGATGGGTACAAAGGGTTGATCGGCCACTTTGCTGTGCTGGTGGATTGCCTGGGCCACGAGCTCCTTGCCGGTGCCTGACTCGCCATAGATGATGACATTGGCAGGGGTGGGGGCAACCCGCCGGATCAGGTCAAAGATCCTGACCATCTCCTGGCTCTTGCCGATGATGCCGGGAAAGGCGTCGGCGCTTGATGGGGCAGGGGTGTCGCTTCTGTCGCGGGTGGTGGCGGAACGGATAACATTCTTGATCTCGGCCACATTAAAGGGTTTGCTGATATAGTCAAAGGCCCCGTCTTTCATGGCGGAAACCGCGTCGTCGGGGGAGACAAAGGCGGTGATCAGGATCACCGGCAGGTTTGGATCTTTTCCCTTGATGCTGTGCAGCAGGTCAAGGCCGCCGATGCCGGGCATGCGGATGTCGCTGATGACCAGATCGAAGCGGTTCTCCTCCAGGCAGCGGAGGGCGCTGGCGCCATCACCCCTGGCCTCGACCTGATAGCCCTCTTTCTGCAGCAGGATCACGAGAAAATCCCGCATGCTCTGCTCATCATCAACGATCAGGATGGAGGTCATGAATGGGGTCCCGGCTGTAAGGTTTGGGCCACCAGCTGGCGTTTGCTGGTTGTAGTCAGCTTCTTGATATGACACTCACGGCTGGTGGCGGCAGATCTGGATGCAACCTGCTCATGATAGACGAGGGCGACCGGTCTCCGTGACCTGGTATAACGCGCCCCCTTTGGTCCGGAGTTATGTTCCAGGATCCGTTGTTCCAGGTCTTTGGTGATGCCGGTGTAAAGGCTGTTGTCGCGGCAGTGGACGATGTAAACATACCAGGGATCCATCCCTGCATTCTCCCCCAGGGGGAAGAGGGTTGGCTCGCTACCAGGCGCGGACATGGCCGGTGTCCAGGTGGACGAAGTCGGATTGAGGGTAATAGCCGACCCCGCCCCGCTGAAACGCCAGGGCAATCTGGTGCAGACGGCCGGTGTTGAAAGAGGGGAGGCGGATATCAATGGCCTTGCCAAGCATGTGCAGGCTGTGGCTGGCAACGCCGCCGCTGCTGCTATGCAGCATGGCGTTGGTATGGGGAGAGCGGTAGCCCGAGATCACCTCAAAGAATTCCTTGGAGCCTGTGGACTTGCGCAGGTCATGGAGCAGGTCGAGGAGGGCCGGATCAATGGGATGGATATCTCCTGTCCTGAAATCGCTCAGGAAGGTGTTGATTTTGGTCAGGGCCTTGGGGATATAGGAGCCATTCCTGAAATAGACGATGGACAACTCCTTCAAGGTGTGGGTGTGATAAAAGGAGAGGGCTTTCTCTTCCAGGCGGGCGATGCCGGCCAGTAAGGAGTTTGGGGATGAGAGTAAAAGAAGGGGGGCCATGGCCATTGCCCGCCCCAGGAATTGTCTTCGGTTCATTGGTCTTTCCTGTATCTTCCTGATTGATCTTCTGTCATGTTTGAGGTGCTAAGCAAGATAACGACTTGCTGCCATTTCTATTGTCATCCTCAAGGACGTATGGGGACGAAAAAGCAATTTATACCCTAAAATGGCCCCTTATGTCAACCCGGGTCTCTGACGATGAGAACGAGAAACGCATTCCCTCCCCTGTCAGAACGTGCCACCAGCCCCTTGGCGGGAGGAGAACAAAGCCTTGAACTGAGGATGAAGTGGCGATGACGAAAAGGAATCAGCGATGGCAAGGGATAGGGTGGAAGGGGGGGGAATTGTAAGGGGTTTCTTTATCCCATCATGGTGATGGTTTTGCGGAAGCGGAGCAGGGTAATGCCGAAAAAGAGGGTTCCTATGAGAAAAAGGGCAATGAATTTGGGCCACACCACATCCAGACCTGCCCCCCGATAGAGAATCGCCTGGGCGAGTGAGACAAAGTGGGTGGTCGGCGCTATCTGCATGACAACTTGAATAAAGTCCGGCATGCTCTCGCGCGGCGTGACTCCGCCGGAGAGCATCTGCAGCGGCATCAGGAAAAGCATCAACAGCAGCCCGAACTGCGGCATCGAGCGGGCGATGGTGCCCATGAAAATGCCCATGGAGGTCGTGGCGAACAGGTGCAGCGCGGCACCGAACAAAAAGAGGACAAGCGAACCTTCAATGGGCACCGCCAGCAGCCCCTGCACCACAAAGACCAGAGAAAAAGCACAGGCGGCAAGCACCACCAACCCCATGGACCAGACCTTGCTGGTCATGATCTCAAAGGGTGTCACCGGCATGACCAGCAGATGTTCGATGGTCCCATGTTCCCGCTCACGGATCAGAGCCGCGCCGGTGAGAACGATGGAGAGCATGGTGACGTTGTTGATGACTTCCATCACCGCCCCGAACCATGCCTGGGTCAGGGAGGGGTTGAAGCGCGCCCTCAGTTCGAGATCGACCGGCGGCGCTGCAATCCCGCGATAACGTTGGCTGAACTCAGCTACCTCGCTGGTGATCATGGTCTGGATATAGCCGCTGCCGGTAAAGGCTTGAGTCATGCGGGTCGCATCAACATTCAGCTGGATCGTTGGTTGCCTCCCGGCCAGCAGATCACGCTGAAACTCCGGCGGGATGTTCAGGGCGAAGGTATCAAGGCCGGCATCCATCCGGGCATCCATCTCGGCTTGGGTAATCATCACCGGCGGGATAAAATGTGGCGGATAGAAGGCCGCAACGATACGCGCCGACAGCGGCGACCGGTCTTCGTCAACGATGGCGATCGGCGCCTTGTTGAGGGTTTCCGGCATTGCCGTGGCCCCCGAGTAGATCGCAACCGTGAAGGCAAAGACGATCAGCACCAGCATGATCGGGTCACGGGCCAGGCTGCGCAGTTCCTTGATGCCCAGTTGTCGGATGTTGTCGATACGCATATTCAGGTCTCCTGTTTCCGCAACAACAGCACGCAGAGCCCTATCAGCAACGGAACGGCCAGGACCAGCGGAATGAATGACGCCTGCAGATCTGTAAAACCAAGGGCCTTGGAAAATGTTCCGCGAACAATGGTCAGGAAATAGGTGGTGGGATAGACATTCCCGATCATCCTGCCCAACCCCTCCAGCGAAGATACCGGGTCGGTCATGCCGGAGAACTGGACGGCAGGCAGGATGGTGAGCACGGCCGTGCCAAAGATGGCGGCAATCTGGCTCCGTACAAAGGTGGAGAATAACAGGCCCATGGCGGTGGCCGAAGTTACATACAGCAGTGCCGCGGCGGACAGGGTGAGAAAGCTCCCTTTCATCGGCACGCCGAAGACGGTCACTGCCAGCAATGATAAAAGCAAGAAATTTACCATTGCCAGCCCGATGTAGGGCAGTTGTTTGCCGAGCAGAAACTCGAGCTTTGTTACCGGCGTGACATAGAGGTTGACGATGGAGCCAAGCTCTTTTTCCCGCACCACACTGAGCGCGGTGAGCATCGCCGGAATCATTAACAGCAGCATCGGAATCACCGCCGGCACCATCGCCACCAGACTCTTGACATCGGGGTTGTAGCGAAACCGTGTTTCGATGTTGATCAGACCGGCGGAGTGGGACTGACCAAGTTTGCGCGTGGCCATGTCGGCCAGCCAGTGGGCATGCATCCCGTGCACATAGCCCTGAATGGTTTCAGCCCGCTGCGGCATGGCGCCGTCGATCCAGGCGCCGATCGCCACCGGGGTGCCGCGCCCCAGATCGCGGGCAAAGCCCGGGGGTATTTCCAGGGCCAGGCTGATTTCGTCGGCCCGCATGCGCCGGTCCAGCTCGGCGTAATCAGCAATTGGCGCATGTTCGCTGAAATAACGCGAGCCGGCAAGATTGAGTACATAGTCGCGGCTGGCCGCGGTCTGGTCGCGATCGAGCACGGCAAAGGAGAGGTTCTCCACATCCAGGGTGATCCCATACCCCATGATAACCATCAGAATGACGCTGCCGAGCAATGCCAGGGTTGCCCGGATCGGATCCCGGCGCAGC
>CAITDH010000282.1 GCA_903891045.1 uncultured Desulfobulbaceae bacterium
ATTTTCATGGATCTCTTCAAGAATATCGCCGACCACCCAGACAAAATCCTCATTAGGGATACCGGTTGAGTTCCCAGGGTCTTTCTGCAGTTCACAGGATCTCTGCAGGTTCTTCGGCCTCTGATCCTTAGGGCGCATGCCTTTCAGCTCATAGACAAAGCGGCCGACATTGATCCCCATGGGGCAGGCATATTCACAGCGCTGACAGATAGAACAGGAGTAGATCCAGTTGGTGCTCTTCAACAGGTCGTCCTGACCGAGTGCGAGATAACGGATGAGTTTGCGGGGATCCATGCCTTCGATACCACTGGCCGCGCAGCCGCTAGCGCAGAGGCCGCAGGTGAGGCAATAGTCGATTCTGGCATTGGGAAGCTTGTCCTGGAACTGCTTTTTCAGCTCAGCCCGCAGAGGTAAAAGGTCAATTTCTGTCATGACATACCGCCAGTAAAAGAAATGGGGGAGAAAGATTTGAATTTGTCAGAGATTCAGACCCATCTAAAATGGATTTTGTTATAAACGTCTTCGGGAAGATTTGCAATATCTTCACTCAATATTTCTTAATTTATACTGATAACATATTGAAACAATAATCAAAAGCACATATGCACGATACCATTTTCTTGTGCCGCACGCTCTCAAGAATAGTGCGCCTTCAAGACAATATACTCAAAACAGTTGCAAACCTCTTTTCTCCAGTCTCACTTGCCTTCATTTTTCTTTGGAGGTGTAGCGGATCACCGTGGCCTTTTCCAGGGTGATCATCCCGCCATTCATCATCTCGTCGATGCGGGGCATGACCGCATCAATCTTTTCCTGACTCTCCACCACCTCGATAATAATAGGGAGATCGAGCGAAAGCCGCAGCAGTTTGTCGGTATGAAAGACGCTGTGCGCGCCAAATCCAGCAACACCCCGCAACACCGTGGCCCCGGCAAACCCTTCTTTCTTGAAAAATTCAACCAGGACTTCGTAGAGCGGACGATGCCCAATTTTATCGCTCTCTCCCAGGAAGATCCGCATCAATACCTTTTCGCCACTGAATCGTGTCATAATTGTCCCCATTCTTTTATAGTCCCCTTAAAGAGCCCGCGCCGCATGGATACCAAGCCAGGTAAAAACAAGACAGATAATCACACTCACCAGGACATTGGCGGTAGCGACAAAAAACTCCCCATCCTCCAACAACCTGAATGTCTCATAGCTGAAGGTGGAAAAGGTGGTAAGTCCGCCGAGAAACCCGATGGTCAGGCCAATACGCAGAGTGGCCGGCAGCAGCGTGCTCCGCATGCCAAACTCCATGACCAGGCCGATGATGAAGGCCCCGAGGATATTAACAAGAAGGGTACCATAGGGAAAGCTCCTCCCCAGCAGGTCATAGGCCCAACCTGAGAGATAATAGCGGGTTAGACAGCCGAGCGCCCCGAAACCGGCAACGAGTAAAACCACCTGCATCAAAATCCTCCAGAAAAGACACTCCAAGATTTTCGATAAAAAAAGCTAAGCCGTTGTCAATAAATAACATGGCCACTGGAATGGCCAGAACGGCATAAGGAGCCGTAACGAAATAGTTATAAAGAAACAAGTTGTTTCGCAACGGCTCCTAAGACTCACGCACGGTCAAACGTTGCGAATAATGGATAAAAACGATCAGCACAGTGAAGAGAATTGCCGACAAGCTCGCCGTTGCCGCACCGAAATAGAAGGTCGCGGCTGGAGAGATATGATCCCAGAGCCAGCCGGCAATAAGGCTGGCCGGTAACATGGCAAGGCCTGTGGTAGCGGCATAGACACCAAAGGCAGTCGCTTTGAAATCAGGAGGGATAATGGTTGCCAGAAAGGCCTTCTGAATCCCTTCGGTCAGCCCCATGAACAGACCATACAGGCCGAATAACAGCCAGATGGCAGAACCATTCTTGGCAACCGCAAAGCCGTAATAGAGCCCGGCAAACAGCACGAATCCGAGCAGGATAATCCTCTTCCGGCCGAATTTATCGGCCGCAATCCCGGCCGGAAGAGCCGAGAGGGAGTAAACGAGATTGAACACCAGATACACCACCGGGATTGTGGTCACCGGGATCCCGACCTGTCCCGCCCGCAGGATCAGAAAGGCGTCGCTCGAATTTCCCAGGGCGAACAGGGCCGCAATCACGATGAAGAACTTCACCTTCCAGTCAAAATGCTTGAGGGTCAGCTTGGGCCGTTCAGCCTCAGGTTTCGGCTGCCTTTTCTTCTCCTGAATGAAGAGAATAATCAGGATAACCGCGATCACCCCAGGCACCATGGAAAGCCAAAAGATCTTGCGATAATCGTTGTTGAAAAACCCAAGAAGCGCAAAGGTGATGGCCGGGCCGATCACCGCCCCCAGGGTATCCATAGCCCGGTGGAAGCTGAAGGCGCGGCCCAGGTGGGTTGATTGAGTGGATTCGGCAATAATTGCATCCCGGGGGGACGTACGGACTCCCTTGCCCAGCCGATCGGTGCAGCGGGAAGCCAAGACCTGTTGCCAGGAACCAGCCATGGCCATGATTGGCCGGCTCAGGGTAGAGATGGCATATCCGGCCAGCATCAGATTCTTGCGCTGCATGGTTCGATCAGAAAGCCAGCCGGAAAAAACCTTGAGCAGGCTGGCCGTTGATTCGGCAATCCCCTCGATCAGGCCGATCATGGACATGTTGACTCCCAGCACGCCTACCAGAAAAAGAGGAACCAGCGGGTAGATCATCTCGGAACTGACGTCCATGAAGAAGCTGACGAGTCCGGTGAATAAGACGTTCCTACCAAAAACTAAATAGGTTTTCTCATCATTGTTCATCAAGGATGTACCATTTGCACAAGAAAGGGCCAGATATATTTCACCGCCGTAAAAAGCAAACACACCACCAGAATCCACTTGATAAACCGCGCCGGCACAAATTTCTGCAGCCGCGCCCCGCAATACATGCCTGCAAAGCCGCCGATCCCAAAGAGAAAGCCCAGCAGCCAGTCTGGAGCAATGACCATACCCGGATAATAAGGCGCCAGGATCTGATAAAAGATCACCCCGGCCACCGAGGTGACAAAGGTTCCCATCAGCGCCGCCCCGGCCACGGTATAGATCGGTAATCCGAAGAAACTGACGAAAAATGGGGCAATGATCGAGCCGCCGCCAATGCCATAGATCCCGCCCACTAGGCCGACGATCAGGCTGAGAGCCATGACCCCAAAGGCATTGACAACAAAGGTCTCCCCACAGAAATCATAGACAATCCGGCTGAACGTCCATTGCTGCACCGTGACGCGGGAGAGGTGTTCACCAGGGGCAGAGGCGTTGGTTTCTTTGGTCTGGGGTTGATTTTTGCGTTGTTGGTGAAACCGTTCCTCCGTCGAAGGGGTATCTGTCTTTTTTTTTGTGAAGAACAGATCTTTGAGCAATCTCCCACCGATATAGAGGAGCACCAAACCGACAAAGAGCTTGAAATTTCTCGGATCGGGCAGATATTTGATACGGACGATGGCCCCGACCAGCACACCCGGCAAGGTGCCGATAATCACGATCCAGGTCAGGGGCCAGACCATTCTGCCCTCCTTGATATAGCGGTACACGCCGCTGGGGATGGCCACGATATTGAACAATTGATTGGTGGAACTGACCGCCGGGCTGGTAAACCCCAGAATACTGACCTGAAAAGGCAGCAGCAGAAACGCCCCGGACACCCCGCCCATGGAGGTGAACAGGGAGATCACAAAGGCGACCAGCGGCGGCACCAGCGGGTTGACCTCGATACCGGCAACAGGGAAATACATCAGAGGCGCCCCTTTCTAAGCAATGGTTTTTAAAATCGAGTCCACCACCTGGCGGACCTCACCCAGACATCAGTGGCCAGTTGGGTTTGTCTCCACGCACCGGCACTGATCGTCTTTTTTTTCGGCAAGGATGCGTTCCATGATCAGCGAACGGCCATGGCGCAGGACATCCTGGCACAGAGCTTCCTCTGTATAGCCAAAACAGTAACAGATAAGACGGGACATGATTTCCTCTCAAGAGTGGAAAGAGTTGACGAGCAGAAGGTTACTCTTTGAACAGCCAGATCGATATTACTACAAGAAAAGAATCGAGACAACCGCTCCGACAAGAATCACCCAAAGGATATCAATCCTTTGTAACAAGGCTGCCAAGGCGGCAACACCAAGAAGCAAATGGAGCCAATCCCAATGCACCTGCAGGGCAAAGCGGATGGTAACCGTCGCCAGCAGGCCGACAAAGGAGCATAACACCCCGGAAATGGCCCGGCTGAACCAGATGGAGGCGCGTAACCTGGCGAAATACGGCGTGATCCCGATCACCAGCAACAGGGATGGAAGGAACATGGCCACGGTGGCAACACAGGCACCGGCAAGACCATGAAGCAGATAGCCGACAAAGGTTGCCGTAATCACAATGGGCCCTGGGGTAAACTGGCCAAGGGCTATGCCATCAAGAAAGGTAGGTCCGTCCAGCCAGCCACGCACCTCCACGATTTCATGAAACATGAGAGGCACCGAGGCAAAGCCGCCGCCAAAGGCAATGAGGTCAATCCGGGCCATGAGCATAGCCAGTTGCGCGAGCTTGGGACTAAAAAAAGCGAGCAGGACAAAACTGGCAGCGGCTACAGCGATCAGGCAGACAAGCGGCCGGAAAGAAGCTGGGATCTTTGTCCTCGTCCCGGCCTGAGGTGGGGCAGGCTGCCCGCTGGGCAGCGCTATAGCCAGCAAGGCGGCAAGGAACAAGATCAGGACTGGATGAATCACCATCCAGAAGAGCGCTGCGGCCATCAGGGCAATAACGCCATGTCGCCAACTGGTCAGGGTGGTTCGGCCAAAGGAAATGGCAGCATTGGCAACAACGGCAACAATCAAAGCCTGCAGGCCGCTGAACGCGGCAATGACAACGGGCAGCGTATGGGCGCGGGCATAAACTGTCGAGAGCAATAGCATAAGAAGAAAAGCTGGCAGGCCAAATCCGACGTAACTAACAACAGCCCCTCGCACGCCCCGTACCCGCAGGCCGACATAGGCCGAGACCTGCATGGCTGTAGCGCCTGGAATCGTCTGGCAGAGGGCGACGCCATCCTGGAAGGTCTCCTTCGTAAGCCAGCTCTCCCGCTCAACAGCCCGCTCACGGATATAGGCGATCATCGCCGGTCCGCCAAAAGCAGTTATCCCCAACCGCAGGAAAACCAGGAACAAACGGGACAAAGTCAGTGTAGGCGTTCTTGCAAGCAAAGGCTCATTCATGGCTAGGGCTACCTTTTTTGTAATTATCCAACATGTTTCGATGACACGCCCGCAACAACTACACGTTTCGAGACCATAAATTGATGGAGCTTCTCATCTGGGTACCACGTGGCACCGGGGAACTATAAATTCAGAGAGAACTTTGTGCTTTCTGATCAACTATTCCGACAATGACAGCAGACAGCATGATAACAGGAAACAGCCTCTTTTTCCAGCCCAGCCCGCTTAACACGTCATAGTGATACTATGATGTGCAGGGTGTCGAGTTTCTTTGCATGTTGGATGATTTGCCGACAGAAGCAGAAAATGAAGCGACCACGAAAACACTCGCCCCGCCGCACTGACGCCGACTGCGCTTAGCAAAACGGTTATCATCAATCCAGCCGACGCAGAACAAAAAAAATGGGCATCTTATCCAACGGATAAGATGCCCATTTTTTTTCACGCCACAACAAGGGCGTTGTGCAGTCCCTTATTAGGGAAGAACGGCACCGCCCCTGGTGTGAGCCGGCACACCCCAAGAAGTAGACTTTTTCGGATGACAAACCGAGCACTTGCCCAGCGCTTTGGCTGACGCCTGCAGGGCCAGGTTCTGTGTGTTGTCTTTGGCAGTCTGAGCCTGGGCATCGGCATGGGGCGCACCGTGACAGGTGGTGCACAGGATGCTGCCTTTGTGGCCCCGGTTGTTGATGTACTTACCCTCAAAGCTTGAGGCCCAACCGCCACCGTCAGGATACGAGTTGGAAGAATGGCAGCTACCCGTGACGCCCATAGCCGGTTTATTGCAGCTCGGCAGGGTGGCGGCGTTCCAGGGCTGTGCCGTCTGTCCGGAAGAAGCTCTCACTGCCAGGGTGCCGTGGCAGCTGACACAGGTGTAACCATCTTTCTTCATAACGCCGCGATAGCACTCAATGCCGTTGCCTGGATGACAGGCATAACAATTGGTGTTGATATTGGGATCCATGGCAGTTACCTTGGCATTGCCACTGTGGAAGTTATGAAGAACCTGGGAAAAGGTCATGGTGGAAATCTTCACGTCAGCCTTGGTAAAGGTGGCGCCCGGCAGAATCGTGTAGTTCGGATGCAACGTGGCAAATCCCGGAGCAACCGTTTCACCCATGGCCGGATCAACATGGCACTCCGAACAACGGATCGGGCCGCCAACGCCGTCGCCATCCGGATCAAGCAGGGCAAGATTGATCTTGGAAGAATTCTGTCCATGCAGTTTGCCCATGGCCTTGAAAGAGCCATCCGGGGTTCTCGGGAAACCATTGGCCACCGCGACGTCGAGATGGCAATTGCAGCAACCGCCAAAGGCAACGGGAACCACGGTGGAAGTAGTGGCCAGGGTAGTGCCCCCAGTGTTCTTGACCGTAATATTGGCGGTCAGATACGGCGTCCGTTTTGGCCCGCCCAGCGGGTCGTTCATCACGTCGGTGGAAGTGCCGGTCACCGCGGGGAAGGCAGGGATACCGGTGGCAATCCAGGACTTCGAGGTGGCATCATAGGTCATGGTACCGGACAGGCCATTACCGGTCAGACCCTTGACCTTGCCACCTACAATCGGCTGGTAACCGGGGAAAATCTTCGGTGAAAAGGCAATCCAGTCAGAGAAATACGCATCCGCAATCAAATTAGCATCGGTATTTTCGACCATCTGGTAGGAAACGGTAATGCCGGTGGTCGGCAGGACCGGATCATTGGCGCCGAGCTGCAGCACTTGGGCGCGAATGGTATTGAACGGCGGCAGGAGTAAAAAACTTGAAGCAGTGGGACAGGCGCAATGCATGCCCAAGTCATTATAAGCGATAACCTTGTAGGTTGTCGCCGCCATCGCCGTTCCGGTGATGAGGCCGGCAAGTGACACGGCTCCTCCGATTAATGCTAACTTTTTCTTCATTCAAATTCCTCCCGAATTTTTAGAAATCTTTTGCTGTCCCGTCAAGAGCGATCCAACAACCGTTTTCGCCCACCCACCTACCATTGATGGGTCTTCCCCACCACTGTTCACGATGCTCCTCCCCAATTTTCAGTAATCCTTTGCTGTTCCGCCAAGGGCGGTCCAACTACCATTTTCACCCACCTACCTACTATTCACCACTGCTTTCGCATTGTTACCGTGAAAGAGAAAAAGAACATTTATTTCCTTGCCGGAAATATGAATTCGCCGCCTGCCTCATTCAAAAGCAATTTTGATGCCAATCCGCAAAACGCTATTTATCGTTCAATATCAACATATTATGAAGTTACGACTAAAGTCATGCCGGTTCCAGTCCGTGCCGCAACCGTTCAATTATCAACAGCAAGGGCCCAGGAGCTATCTCAACATGTTGTTTTTTCGATATTATTTACAAAAAAAGAAGTTGTTCAAATTTCAACAGTTCCTGAACAACAGCGGCTGATCATGGGAAGAGGGGGATGTAGCGGTATTGGGCCGCGACCAGCGGCTGTTCAATTTTCAACAGGGCAGTGCGGCAAGTCAAGAAAAAGCGTTACTGCCCCGGTTACGAATCAGTTTTTTACAATGCCGTAATGTTTGATCTTACTGTACAGGGTACCCCGGGCAATGCCCAGTGCTTCGGCGGCCTGCGACAGGTTCCACTGTTTTTCTTCAAGGACTTTGCGGATCACTTCGGCTTCGATTTTAGGCAGGGAGCTGGAGCTCAGTTTGAGGGAGAAGTCTTTCTCAACGCCGACGGCGTTCTGCAGTTCGTCGGGAAAATGTTCGAGGCGCAGTTCACTGCCGCGACAAAAGGCCACAGCGCGCGCGATGGCATTGGAGAGCTCGCGCACGTTGCCCGGCCAGCGGTAGGCACAGAGCCGGTTCATGGTGGCCTGGTCGACAGAGCTGATCTGACTACCGCTCTCACGGTTGAACTTGCGCAGAAAAAAATTGACGAGCAGCGGGATGTCGGATTGTCGCTCGCGTAGTGGCGGCGCGGTGAGGGTGACAACATTGAGCCGATAGAAGAGATCCTCGCGGAAGGTTTTTTCACGCATGGCAGCCGCCAGGTCTTTGTTGGTGGCACAGATGATGCGGGTATCGACCTGGATGGTTTCGGTGCCGCCGACCCGGTGAAAGGTGCCCAACTCGAGCACCCGCAGCAGGGTGACCTGGGTCTGCAGGGGGATCTCGCCGATTTCGTCGAGAAAGATGGTGCCGTCCTGGGCAAGCTCGAAAAAGCCGATTTTGCGGGATCCCGCATCGGTGAAGGCGCCTTTTTCATGACCGAACAGGGCGCTGCCAATGAGGCCCTCCGTGAGGGCGGCGCAGTTGACCGGAACAAATATCTGGTTCCGGCGGGCACTGCGGGCGTGAATGGCAGCGGCAATCAGTTCCTTGCCGGTGCCGCTTTCACCACGAATCAAGACGGTGATATTGGTCGGGCCGACGCGCCTGATCCCCTCGAACAGTTCGTACATGGCGGGATCCTGGCCGACCAGTTTTTCAAAATTGGCCTCGCCTTGCCCTTCTTTGTTATGGTCGAGCAGATGCCGATGCTGGAGTATTTTTTCCAGCTGCATCTGCAGCGTGGTGATATCAAACGGCTTGAGAATATAGTCGTAGGCACCCGCCTTCATCGCCCGGACCGCTTCCTGCGCCGAATTGACACCGGTGAGAATCAAGACGAAAATCTCGGGATAGCGCCGGTGGATTTCCTGTAGCAGGGCGATACCATCCATGTCGGGCATGATTAGATCGGTGAGGACGATGTCGGCGCGCCTGGTTTCGAGCATGCGCAGGGCGGTCGGGCCATCCGTAGCGGTTTCAATCGAAAACCGTTGATCTCCCCCCATTTCCCGACAAAAAATATTGCGGTAGGCCGCTTCGTCATCCACAAAAAGAAGGCGGGTTTGTTTCTCAGCCATGGTGGTCTCCATTCTCGTTCCGGATCAGATCTGCTGAGAACGGGGCCGTTGCGTTCGAGTCATGTGGTTTTGCTCTCATCTCAATGGGCATGCACAGGGTGAAGGTGGTTCCCTCGCCAAGCTTGCTGGCAACATCAATGACACCCTTATGGCGGGTGACAATGTCGTAAACAATACTCAGACCGAGACCGGTGCCGACACCGATCTCTTTGGTAGTGAAAAAGGGTTCGAAAATGTGTCCAAGCTTGTCGGGGGGGATGCCGCAGCCGTTATCGCTGATGGTAATATAAATTTTCTTGTCTTCGGCCCAGCTCTGAATTTGAATTTTCCCCTTCCCGGCAATGGCCTGGGTGGCGTTGATGAGCAGATTGAGGAACACCTGGTTCATCTGCCCGGCGCAGCAGTAACACCGGGGAATGTCCCCGTAATTGCGCACGACTTCGATCTTGGTGCCTAGCTCATGACGAATGAGCGCAAGGGTACTGTCGATACATTGATGCAGATCGGTGAATTCGCACCGTACGATCTCCTTGCACGAAAAGTTGCGCAGCCCCTGTACGGTCTGACTGATGCGGGTAGTGCCGTCGCGGCATTCCGCCAGCATGACCGGCATCTCGCGCAGCATTTCATCGATGCAGAAATCCCGCCGCCCTTTCATACAGGCGGCAGCCAGCTCCTTATCGCCTCGGCGTTTGATCAGTTCTATCTGCAGGGCAAAGAATTGGTCCAGACGCTCCAGGTAACGCTCAAAGGTGCCCAGATTATGACTGACAAAACCGACCGGGTTGTTGATATCGTGGGCGATGCCGGCGGCAAGCTGACCGATACAGGCCATCTTGTCATGATGCAGAATAGTGGCTTGAGTTTCCTGCAGCTCCCGATTCACCTTTTCCAGCGCCACCGTGCGCTGCGCCACCCGCTCTTCCAAGGTTTGGTTGAGAAGCTGCAGTTTCGATTCGACCAGTTGCCGGTTGTCGATCTCCTCTTCCAGCTGCCGGTTGGCCAGCGTGACGTGAGCAACTTCATCATTGATGCATTGCCGGGTGTCCGCCAAGCGCCTGTCCATTCTGCCCAGCACGATATAGGCGAAGAAAAAAAGCATCAGACACAGGCCGACACTCACCAGAATAATCGGTACGATAAACGCTTTAAAGGAGGCTGTCTGCTGCGTGATATTATGCAACACATAGAAGTCGCCAATCAACCGGCCTGCAAAGTCGAACAGTGGAAAGCCCTGGATACGATAGACCTGATGACCGATGATCATGTCGCGGTATTGTTCCTCCGGAGCAAGGTGTTTCACGTCCAACAGCTTGATTTTACCGATGTTACTGGAATCCGGCAGGGTTTGATAGGCAATCACCTGGTCGCTGAATAAATCCCAGTTGTGCAAACGGCCGGCGTGCTGCCGGGCAAGTTCCCACTGTTCACGATCAAGCAGGTGTTTATCGAGGGTGATCAGGAAGTCTTGTTTAACAATCGACTGCAGTTGCCTGAGGACGTAATCGACTTCGATTCCCAGCTCGATATAACCGATCAATGTATCTCCCACCCACCACGGCAAAACGCCCCGATAGGTCAGCATGCCGAATTTGCCGAGTTCCAGGCCAAAGGCAAATTTCTGGCTGTTGGCCGCCTGTAAAAAGGTGCTGCGGACCACTTGATCGCCGAATTCATCGGGATTGTGGACCCGGAGCAAGGTCATAGCATCCGGCGTATGGTAATAAAAGTGTGAGATTCCGTGGTCATGGAAAAGCTGATTGAACAGCAGCAGAGAGTGCTGGTTAAGAGCTTCACGGTCGTTGGCCATCATCGCTTGGCGTAGCTGAGTGTCGCGCGAGATCTCGATCATACTATCGAGCAGCAACGTCTCCCGCTCGGCCTTGGACACATCGATGTAGGCCTGGGTAACCTCATAGTTGTGGCGCATATCGATCAGGTTCTGGTCGGCACGGATATAATATATACTGTAGATAAAAGTGCAGAAAAGAACTGTGATGATCAAGGACAAAGGTATCAGTATCCTGCGGCGAATTGATTTTTCAGAGTTATGCTGCATATTGCGAGACAGCCTGGGTGATGTTTTTAAGTTTTTGATAGCCCCCTGTGTTAGGAAAGTTGTCGCCTCTATTTTTTTAATTTGAGCCTCTTGCAAAAGTCCAAGCAGCTATTTTTTGCATTTAATATGTTGAAATAATTGAGCTTCATGGCATTTTCTGGTATTGTTTTGTACCACCAAAGCAAAGCCGAGGAGAATGCCGATGAAGCTCAAAGAGAAGATATCATGGTTGATGGGCCATGTCC
>CAITDH010000283.1 GCA_903891045.1 uncultured Desulfobulbaceae bacterium
GTAATGCCCGCTGATCTGACGTTGCTATCGGTGATTGAAGCTGTCATTGGAGAGATATCTCTGAATGACTGCATTCTCAGGCCCGAGTCCTGCGATAGAAGTCCGGCCTGTAAGGTCCACCTTGTGTGGGAAAATGTAAGAAAGCAGCTCCGGGAATCCCTCCGGAAAGCAACATTTGCTACCCTGATAACAGAAACCCCGGCTTTGCCACAGGATTAGCATTCCGGCAAACCTTATTTTCTTAAACCAATAAACAAAAAAAAGGAGCGTCTTATGGATGTTGTATGGCTATCCCGATTGCAGTTTGCAGCGGCGACCATGTTTCATTTTCTCTTTGTCCCACTGACTCTGGGCCTTTCGATTATATTGGCCTGGATGGAAACCCGCTATGTACGAACCGGGGATGAAATCTATCTGAGGATGACAAAATTCTGGGGCAGGATATTCCTCATCAATTTTGCCCTCGGCATTGTCACCGGGATCACGCTGGAATTCCAGTTTGGCACCAACTGGTCCCGCTACTCCGCCTTTGTGGGGGATATTTTTGGATCGCTCTTGGCCATTGAAGCCACAGCAGCCTTTTTTCTGGAGTCCACGCTAATAGGAGTATGGGTTTTCGGATGGAAAAAACTATCAGCCAAAGCTCATGCAACGGTTATGTGGTTGATTGCCTTTGCATCCTCCTTGTCCGCCGTCTGGATCATCACCGCAAACGCATGGATGCAGCATCCGGTCGGTTATACCATTCGCGATGGTCGGGCGGAGCTGGTTGATTTCGCTGCGGTGATTTTTCAGAAATTCGCCATCATGCAATTTTTCCACACCGTCAGCGGAGCATATATTCTGAGTGCATTTTTTGTAATGGGGATCAGCGCCTATCACCTTTTGAAAAAACAGCACATCGACTTCTTCACCCGGTCATTTAATATGTCGCTGGTATTCGGACTGGTGTGTTCGCTGTTCATCATCGTTGAAGGCGATCTTCACGCAGTTGACCTGGCTTTAAAACAGCCTGCCAAGCTGGCTGCCATGGAATCTCATTGGGAGACCACCGCAAATGCGCCGCTGTATCTTTTTGCCATTCCGGATGAAAAGAACGAGAAAAACGCCGTTCAAATCGGCGCAGTACCCGGGCTGCTCAGTTTTCTGGCGTTTCGGGATAGCAATGCCGTTGTCAAGGGACTGAAGGATATCCCCAGGGATGAGCGGCCTCCGGTTCTGCTAACCTCAATTGCTTTTAAAGCCATGGTGGGGTTAAGCATGTATTTCGCACTGATGACGATTCTGGGATGGTTCAAACGCAATCGTCTGATGCAGAGTCCGCTGTATCTGAAGCTGATGCTGTTTTCCATTCCACTTCCCTATATCGCCAATGAACTGGGCTGGATAGTTGCAGAGGTCGGACGTCAGCCCTGGATCGTCTATGGCCTGATGAAGACATCGGATGCCGCATCCCCCATTGCTGGTTCTCAGGTGCTGACATCCCTGATTGCTTTTTTATTGGTTTATGGACTTCTTGGCGCTGTCGGAGTCTATCTGATTTCAGCTCATGTTAAAAAAGGCCCGGCGGAATCGTGATAGTTATGTCATCACAATTTTTGAATCAGGTTTGATAAAAACCGATACGACCGAACAGCTTTTCACAACTAATTTGTCTGCACGGCAGACAATATAACGGAGGACGATCATGACATTGCA
>CAITDH010000284.1 GCA_903891045.1 uncultured Desulfobulbaceae bacterium
GAGATAGGCGAGCGAAGAAAAACCAGTGCCAAAATCATCCAGCGACAGACGCACCCCAAGCCCCTTCAACCGGTCCATAATCCTGACAGCACCCGGTGCATCCTGCATCATGGCGCTTTCGGTCAACTCCAACTCCAGATACCTGGCCTCGATCCCATTTTCGGACAAGGCTGAGGCGACAGTATCGGGCAGGCTGGCAAGATGAAAATGGCGCGCCGAAATATTGACCGCGACCTTCAACGGCGGCAACCCAGCCGCATGCCAGTCATGCATCTGCTGACAGGCAGTACGCACCACCCAATCACTGATCGGCAGGATCAGACCCGTTTCCTCGGCAAAGGGAATAAACTGGCCCGGCGGAATCATCCCCTTCTCAGGATGCTGCCACCGCACCAACGCCTCGGCGCCGACAATCTCTCCCGAGATCAGACTGAGCTGCGGTTGATAATAAAGCACCAGTTCACCACGCTCCACCACCCGCCGCAACTGGCTGGCCAGATCAAAGCGGGAGACCATACTCTCCTGCATCTCCGGCACATAATAATGGACATTGTCACCACCTTCTTTCTTGGCGGCAACCATGGCCAGATTGGCTGCCGCCAAGAGGGTATCACTATCGAAGCCATCCCGGGGATACACGGCAACCCCAATACTGAGGGTAAGGGACACCTCCTGCCCGGAAGCAACCAGGAGAGGCTCAGCGATCGTTGTCTGGATACGTTGCAGGGCCTCTGCCAAATGCGATGCCAGAACCGTATTGCGCAGCAACAAAACAAATTCATCACCAGTCAGACGTGCCAGCACATCATCCCGCCGGACAATGCCGCGAAGACGATTAGCAATGTCAACTAACGCCTGATCAGCAACGGCATACCCGAGCGAATCGTTCAAAGACTTAAAATGATCCAGATCCAGATGAACAATGGTCAACTCATGACCAGATGCCGCCGCATCCTGGATGGATTCAATCAAAGAAGCCAGCAGATAGCCACGATTGGGCAACCCGGTCAGTGAATCAAAGGTGGCCAGAGACTCAACCTTGCAGACCTTGTTCCGAAATGCGGAAAGGTCCTGTTTGATAGCAAAGAAATGGGTGACCTGACCTGTTTCCACACACAAAGGAGAAATAGACAGACACTCCGTATAAAACTCGCCATTCTTGCGCCTGTTCAGCAACTCCCCTTCCCATCTCTGTCCATCCAGAATGGTCTTCCACATCTCCTGATACAGAGTCGGTGGGGTCTGACCGGATTGAAAGATACGCGGGTTAGCGCCAATCAGCTCAGGGGCCGCATAACCGGTGGACTGCTCCAGGGCCGGGTTGACATATTCAATGCGACCTTCCCGATCAGTGATCATGATTGGCAGGCTGTTCTGCTCGGCGGCCAGATAAAAAAGCCGGAATGTCTCCACCGGGATCAAATCCTCTTTCATGCCCTATCCTTCACGCTCTTTCTCTTCCCAAAAGACTCAATCAACCGCCGTTCACCCATTGACAACCCTGAGTCCTTCAAGCTTCCAGGCCTCAGTGCCAAATGGTCTGGCCCAGGTCCACTCTTCGGCGAACTTGACCGGATCGGTCATACTGCCTTCCACCAGGGCACCGCTGTGTTCATCCACGGTGTAATCCAGGAGATTGGCGGTAAAGAGGACGGTAACGAAATCCTCTCCATTCTCTTTTCCCGCAGACACAATCTCCACCTTACGAATAGAAATACTTTCTAGTTTATTGATGCGCCCAAGCTGCCGCATATCCGCGAACTGCCGCTCATACTCAGCGGCAAGCCCATCCCCCAGCAGATGGCGATAAGAGGCGATATCACGCCGCATCCAGCCAGCCTGCACCTTAAAAAAGACATCAGAGGCCACCTCAACAAAATAGTTCGCATCAAAGCCAGGATCTGTCTGGCGGATCATGGCCAGCCCCTCATCAAGGGATCCCGGAAAAGCGCCGGGCGGAGGAGGAGGAACAGTCGCGTCCAGCCCCGCTGGCTGATTCCCGGAGAAAAGCGATCCCAGAGGATTGGTTGGCGGCTGATAGCCCTGACCCGACCCGGAGGTAGGGGGCTTGATAAAACGCTTGTAGAAGAAATAGCCAATCCCGCCCAGCAACAGCAGAGGGAGAATCCCTATGCCGCCACCGCCTCCGCCGCCATGCATCCCAAACATGCTGCCAAACAGCATACTCCCCAACGCCCCGCCCACCAGACCGCCAGCCAGACCGCGGCCGAATCCGGAGCTATTGGGGGGCGAACTGCCGGGAGACGACGGGTTCGTGGCCGGCGGCCTCGGAGCCGGCGTGCTGCGGCTGAAAGAACGGCCGCCTGACCGGGAACGGGCATCGGCAAAATCGGCGTTTATTCCCGCCTCAATGAACAGCAAGGCCAGCAACACCAGGAAAAAAGGGGTCAAACGCGTAAAAAAAGAAGACATAGGGCACACTCCATGGATAAAAAGATTTTTCTGAACTTCTTTCCTTATTGTATGGTATGAAGAGACTTCTTACTTTAGCAAGCCGGACAAGGGTTGTCATCTCTTTTTGGCATCAGAAAACTTCAGGAAACTGCAATCCAGACCGCAAATATGCTCCTTATCTATCCCCCCCTGGCCAAACCCTGCGAGGCCCCGGCTGGCATTGCCCAGCTGGCCGGCGTCCTGCGCGGCCATGGCATGGAGTGCACCCTGCTGGATGCCAACCTTGAAGGGCAGCTCCATCTTCTCGGCCAGCAGCCACAAGCGAATGACACCTGGACCAAACGCGCCTGCCGGGGGGTCAACGACAATCTGGCCAAGATGCGCACCCCGGAGATCTACACCAACCCGGCGCGCTATCAACGGGCCGTGGCCGATATCAACCGCGTGCTGGAACAGGTGGGGTTGAAGCAGCAGCTTGACTTGAGCCTGGCCAATTATCAGGATTCCACCGTCTCTCCGCTCAAAAGCGCTGACCTGCGGCGCTGTGCCGAAAATCCTGACCGCAACATCTTCTATCCCTGGTTTGTTGAGTGGCTGACCCGGATCCTGGAGACAACCAACCCGAAGATGGTGGGCCTTTCCCTCAATTACCTGAGCCAGGCCCCTACCACCTTTGCCATGATCGGTTTTCTCAAAAGAATCGCGCCGGGGCTGCCCATCGTCGCCGGGGGCGGGCTGATCACCTCCTGGCTGCGCAACCCAGCCTGGACCAATCCCTTTGCCGGGATCATCGACCACCTGGTGGCAGGCCCTGGTGAAGAACCGTTGCTGAAGCTCCTGGGACTCAAGGATAACGGACAACACCAGACGCCTGACTTCCAGGATCTCCATCAAAAAGAATATCTGGCACCGGGTTTCATCCTCCCCTACGCCGCCTCATCCGGCTGCTACTGGAACCGCTGCTCATTCTGCCCGGAAAAGGCCGAGGAGAATCCCTATCATTGCCTGGCGGCGGATCAGGTCGTGGATGATCTGGCGACCCTCTGCCAAAAGACAAGTCCAGCCATCATCCATTTTCTCGATAACGCCATTACCCCGGCCCTGATGCGCCGACTGATCGAAACACCGCCCGCCGCACCTTGGTACGGATTTGCCAGGGTCAGCCCCCTGCTCACTGCCCCGGAATTCTGCCGCAAGCTGCGCCGATCCGGCTGCCTGATGCTCAAACTGGGTATCGAATCGGGTGACCAGTCCGTACTTGATGCCATGGACAAGGGCATTGATCTGCAGATGGTGGCCCAGACCCTGACCGCACTTGAGCAGGCAGGCATTGCCACCTACGTCTATCTACTCTTCGGCACCCCATCCGAAGGACCGGAACAGGCCCGCAAGACCCTGGACTTTGTGGTTAGCCACCAGAGCGCCATCACCTTTCTCAATCTGGCCGTCTTTAATATGCCGGTATGCAGCCCTGAAGCCCAGGAGCTGCATACACAAGATTTCTATGAGGGCGATCTGTCCCTGTACAGCGATTTTACCCACCCGCAGGGCTGGGGACGCAAGGAGATCCGCACTTTTCTCGACAAGGAGTTCAAGCGCCATCCGGCCATCACCCCCATCCTCCAGCGGGATCCCCCGATCTTCACCTCCAACCATGCGCCATTTTTTAGTAGGCTGAAGGCTGAAGGTTGAAGACTGAAGGTTATAGGGGGTGTCGATACGGACTCGTTGCATATTTTGTGACGCCTTTCCTTCAGTCTTCAGCCTTCAACCTTCAGCCTTAACACCTAAATATCAATAAATTCGACAAAGGACAAAAATGAATAAACAAAAAGTCATCGTCATTGGCGGCGGCGCGGCAGGCCTGATGGCAGCCGGACAGGCGGCCGCAACAGGCGCCGAGGTCATACTGCTTGAAAAGATGAAACGTCCCGGCCGCAAGATCTGCATCACCGGCAAGGGCCGCTGCAACCTCACCAACATTGCCGAGACCAAAGAGTTCATCGACCACTTTGGCAAGAATGGCCGTTTCCTGCGTCAGGCCTTCTCCCGCTTTTTTGCCCCCGAGCTGATGGCTTTTTTTGAGCAGCAGGGACTGGAGCTGGTAAGCGAGCGGGGCGGGCGGGTCTTCCCGGCCAGCGGCAAGGCCCCGGATGTGGTCAAGGTCTTGCAGCAATGGCTGCAGAAATGCGGCGTCACGATCAAGACGGAGGCACGGGTTGAACTCCTGCTGACCACCAATGGCCGGGTAAGCGGCGTGCTCTGCGACAATGAAGCACTGGCCAGCGATGCCGTCATTCTCGCTACCGGCGGCGCCTCTTATGCGGCCACCGGGTCAACAGGGGATGGCTATCGCCTGGCGGCAGCGGTCGGCCACACCATCGTCCCTATTCGGCCGGCGCTGGTGCCTCTGGAAGTCGCGGGCGACCTGACCGCGCCGATGGACGGTCTTGACCTGCGCAATATCAATGTGCGTCTGATTGTCAATGGCAAGCGTGGCCGACAGGCCTTTGGCGAGATGAGTTTTACCAAATTCGGGGTTACCGGGCCGGTGATCCTCACCCTGAGCGGTGAGGTGGTAGATGGCCTGCGCCTTGGCAACAGCATAGTCCTCTCCATCGACCTGAAACCGGCGCTCGACGAACAGAAACTGGACGCCCGTCTGCTCCGTGATCTGGAGAGCCGCAGCAAGGAGAAGATAGACAGCATCCTGCGCGGCCTGCTCCCCCGCGAGATGATCCCGGTCTGTCTCCAGCTCACCGAGATCCCGGCTGATCGTCTGGGCGGTCAGGTCACGGCAACGGAGCGTAAACGGCTGAAGATCTGGCTCAAGGATTTCCGGCTGGAAGTCAGCGGCCATCGCCCCTTTCCCGAGGCGATCATTACGGCAGGAGGAGTGGACCTGCAAGAGGTGGATCCCCGGACCATGGAATCACGCAAGGCCCCGGGACTCTATCTGGCAGGAGAGGTTCTCGACATTCAGGGCGATACCGGCGGCTACAACCTGCAGGCCGCATTTTCAACAGGCTGGCTGGCCGGCCACGCTGCCGCTCTGGGACCGGACGCCGGATAATTCCAGCCCCAGCTCGCAGCCCATTGAACAGCAACGGAGAGGCAGGATAGACTGGTTACAACTCACTTGCCCTGGCTATCGGGGTTATCCGGATAAAGGTCAGGATAGAGCTTGTGCGCGCACCCCGGACAGATCGAATGGCTGAACTCAGCGTTGGAATGATCTCTGATATACGATTCAATCTGCTGCCAGTAGCCCTTATCGTCCCGGATCTTTTTACAGGAGGCACAGATCGGGATAAACCCGCTCAAAAGCTTCACCTTGGTCAGCGCCTCCTGCAGCTCAACAATGACCTTCGCCTTTTCGTTTTCGATCCTCTTGCGCTCAATGGCATACCGGATGGAGCGGATAAGCATCTCACCTGTGACCTGCCCCTTGACCAGATAATCCTGGGCCCCGACATTCACCGCCTCAAGGCCGACCTCGTGATCAACCAGACCGGTCAGTACCACAATGGGAAGATGTTGCGCCGCTGCGGCCAGCTTTTTAACGGTAGCCATCCCTTGACTGTCCGGCAGGCCGAGGTCGGAGAGGATGATGTCGAACCCGCCTTCCGCTACCTGACGGATACCCTCATCCAGCCGGGTAACATGGTGGATAACGGCATTGCCGTCCGCATCATTCCTGCCGGCCGCCGCCTCCAGCAGCATTTCCTTGACCAGAAACGCATCGGCCTGATCATCTTCAATAAGGAGAACCCTGATTCCCATGATGTCACCTTTTTTGTCCTGTGTTGGAATCGTTACCGCTCGAAAATGACGGCCTGAAAAATCCCCGTAGCCCAACGCAAGCTATTTTTCCTTCGACGGCATTTTGACGATGGTGAACCAGAACTCCTCGATCATGGCCACCACCTTAGTAAAGGCCTCGAAGCTGATCGGCTTGGTGATGTAACAGTTGGCGCCCAGATCGTAGCATCGGACGATGTCGGTCTCCGCCTCCGAGGTGGTGAGGATGACCACGGGAATGGAGCGGAGAGTAGGATCGGCCTTGATTTCCTGCAACGTCTCCTGGCCGCTTTTTCTCGGCATGTTGAGATCAAGCAGGATGATATCCGGCCGCGACGCCTCGGAGTAAGGCGCTTCTTTCCTCAGGAACCGCAGGGCCTTTTCTCCGTCATCCACCACATGGAGTGTAACCAGCATCTTGGCGGTCTGCAGCCCCTCTTTCGTCAATTCCACGTCACCGGGATCGTCTTCCACCAACAGAATGTCTATTCTTTGTGGCTCAGCCATGTTTGTCCTTCTCCTCTGTCAAATAATCTGTCGTTCATCTTCCTTTCCCAGCGACTGCGGCACGGTGAAAAAAAAGGTCGAGCCCTGGCCCGCAGCCGACTCCAGCCAGATCTTGCCGCCATGCCGCTCAACGATCTTCTTGCACAGCGCCAGGCCAATGCCGGTACCCGAATATTCCTCACGGGTGTGCAAGCGCTGGAAGAGCTGAAAGACCCGCTCGAAATGCTGCGGATCTATGCCGATCCCCTGGTCACGCACCGAAAAAAGCCACTCGCCATCGCGCAGCTCCGCCGCCACCGCAACCTCGGGGATCTGTCCTGGAGTGCGGAACTTGATGGCGTTGGCAATAAGGTTCTGAAAGACCTGGCCGAGCTGCATCCCATCCGCCATGACCGTCGGCAGTTCACCGACGGAAAACCGGGCCCCGCTTTCGGTAATGGCCAGCTCAAGATCCCGCTGCACCCGTTCCAGAAGCGCATTGCAGTCAACCGGGGCAAGCGCCTTCCCCTTGGTGGTCACCCGGGAAAAGGCGAGCAGATCGTTGATCAGGATCTGCATCCGTTGCGCCCCATCGACAATGTAGCGGATATAACTGTCGGCCTTCTCGTCCATCTGGCTCTGATATTTCCGGGCCAGCAGCTCACTGAAGCTGCCGATCTTGCGGAGCGGCTCCTGCAGGTCATGGGAGGCCACATAGGCAAAATGCTCAAGTTCCTTGTTGCTCCGCTCCAGGGACTCGGCATATTTTTTCAGCGTCTCCTGGGCCGCCAGCCGCTCACTGATATCCTGAAAGCTGACCACGCTTCCCTGCACCTGACCATCGCGAACAATGGCTGCTGCCACCAGGCTTACCGGCAGGAAGCGCCCGTCTTTGCAAAGGAAATAGTCTTCCGGCACCCGATGTACCTCGCCGTTTCCCAACGTTCGCGCCACTGCACAATTCTCTCGCCGACAGGCAGTACCATCAGGCCGGTGATGATGCAGAACCGCGTGACTGTCCTGCTCGGCCAGCTCGCTGGCCTGCCATCCCAGCAGACGTTCGGCCTCCGGGTTCATGAAGGTGATCCGGCCCTGCGAATTGACAACCATGACACCATCGGCCAGCACCTCGGTAATTTCCTTGAGGCGCGCCCGGTTTTCCCGCAGTTCCGCCTCAACGCGTTGCCGCTCACGCACCTCGGAGCTCAAGCTGTCCCGTGAAACCGTCACCTCGGACAGCCTTGCCACCATGGCATTGAAGTGCCTGGCCAGATCAGCCAGTTCGTCCTTGCCCCTGACCTCAACGCACTCGCTGAAACCACCAACCGCCACCTTGCCCATTCCCGCCTGCAGTCGCGAGAGGGAACGGCTGATATGATGCATCATCGGCCAGACAGCCAGAGCCATCACGCCACCAAACACCAGCAACAGCAGCAGCCTGACATCCCTCTGTCGGGCGGAAAAGGCCTCTGCCTGCTGGTGATTGATCTCGTGCAGCTTGGCGGTAATCGGGAGCGCGCTTTCCAGATCGAGCTGGATGCGTTTGAGCAGCTGGGCAAGATAGGCCTGCTGCACCGGAGTGGGCGCCTGGTTCCGAAGCTGGTCCAGTTCCTGCCGTTGCGCCAGCTCCTGGAAATCACGTTGGCTGTTGTCGACGTGCTCAACAAAGAGGGACAAAAGTTCCCGCTCCGCTGGTGCCGAAAAGATCTTCTGGGCCCGTGGCAGCTGTGTTTCGACCCCGTGCATGATATCCGGCCATTGCTGACGGGGACGAGGCAACTTACCCTGCTCCAGATCTCGGGAAAGAACAATCAGGTCAAACAACCTTTTTCCCAGATCATCGGCCAGGGTCGCCTTTTCCTCAAAGCCCTCAAGCGTCTGCTGAGCCGCCAGAAAACTCCCGACAAAGGTCAGCAGCAACAGCAACGGCAGCAAGCCGATCACCCTCAGTCGTGTGCGAATCAGCATGATCTTATCTGATGACCGTCACGGCATTGGGTTTGACCGCCAGCAACGGTTCCGGATGAATCAGGCGCAGATAATTGGGGATGTTTTTATCCGGCACCAGATTTTCCTGTACCGCCCAGGTCGCGACACTCTCCAGGGTGTACAGCAACCGTTGTTCCAGACCGAGACGCAGCTTCACCTCGGCCAGTTCAGCAGCCATCTGCTCCGGCGAGGTCTTGAACCGTTTCGCCAGGATGGCCGCCGCTTCCTGTGGTTGTTGCTGCACCAGTTGTTCCGCCTTGAGCAGGGCCCGCAAAAACTTCGGCAACGCACCTGCAGAGTGTTTTTTCAGGGTCTCATTCCGGGCCACGAGGTTGAAGGATTTCCAGTACACCCCCGGCTCCGCAAAGACCTGCACCTTGCCGCCCAGCCGTTGACGGGCCTCGCCGATGAAGGGTTCCCGCGAAGAGAAGGCATCGATGTCGCCCGCTTCCAGGGCCGCCGGCAATTCAGCGGACTTCATGAACAGCGGCTTGATGTCACCCATGGTCAGGCCATGTTTGAGCAGGGCCTGATACAAAAAATAATGGGTGGAGAACTTGGCCTGGGTCGCCACAATCTTCCCGCGCAGGTCCTCGATCCGGGCGATGTTGCGGTCGGCACGGGCAACTATCTTCACCTCATTGTCCCAACTGCCGATGGTGGCAAAGATGCCGAAGTCCTTTTCCCGAAAGGTGTCGAACACCAGCACGGTCTCGGCAACAGAGGCGATGTCCGCCTTGCCCTCGAACATGGCACGCGTGGCCTCATCCCCGGTGGCGAAGTCATTGATTTGCACCTCCAGACCTTCTTCGCTGAAATAGCCCTTCTCGGCGGCAAGATGCACCAGCCCGCTCAACAGGGCTCGGGTATCGGCGACAACGAGTCGCTCGGCACCATGGGCCTTGAACGGCGACATCGTCAGACACAGGGTCAGACACAAACCCAGCCGGATATGCTTCCATACGTGTTTCATGGTTCTTCCTCCAGAAATTTTCCACCAAAAGATCGCCGCCGCTTCACCGGTTGCGATCCTGCCCCCGGTCAAAGGCCCTATCGTCCATCTCCCTTGCCCGGCGTGCGCGGCACGGTGAAGAAAACGGTTGCGCCCTGACCAGCAGCCGACTCCAACCAGATTTTGCCGCCATGCCGCTCCACGATCTTCTTGCACAGCGCCAGACCAATGCCGGTACCCGAATATTCCTCACGGGTGTGCAAACGCTGGAAGAGTTGAAAGATTCGCTCGAAATGCTGCGGATCTATGCCGATCCCCTTGTCGCGCACCGAAAAAAGCCAATCGCCGTCCCGATCAACCGCTGCCACCGCAATCTCGGGAGGTTGGTCGGCAGCGCGGAACTTGATGGCGTTGGCAATGAGGTTCTGAAAGACCTGGCCAAGCTGCCCCCCATCGGCCATGACCGTCGGCAGTACACCGACGGAAAGCCGGGCCCCGCTCTCCTTGAGGGCAAGATCAAGATCCAGCTGCACCCGCGCCAGAACCGCGTTGCAGTCAACCGGGGCAAGTTCTTTCCCCTTGGTGGTCACCCGGGAGAAGGCGAGCAGATCGTTGATCAGAACCTGCATCCGCTGCGCCCCATCGACAATGTAGCGGATATAGCTGTCGGCCTTCTCGTCCATCTGGCCCTGATATTTCCGGGCCAGCAGTTCGCTGAAACTGCCGATCTTGCGGAGCGGCTCCTGCAGGTCATGGGAGGCCACATAGGCGAAATGCTCAAGCTCCTTGTTGCTCCGCTCCAGGGACTCGGCATATTTTTTCAGCGCCTCCTGGGCCTGACGCAGTTCGGTGATGTCCCGGAAGATGGTATAGAAGTACTGGTGTTCGCCAAGGTTCATGGCCTGCGTTGAGACCAGCACGTTGCGCAGCGCCCCGTCCTTGCTGCGGTGCACGGTTTCAAAATCATCGTGCCCCTGCCGCTTGAGTGCCTCGATATGGGCTTGAATATCCTCGGGCTGCTCCCTGGCCTCATACTCCGACACAGTGAGACCCGCGAACTCTTCCCGACTATAGCCCAGCTGCCGATGGGCGACCTCGTTGAAGTCGACGGCCTTACCCGTTTCCACGTCGACGAGCAGAATGCCGTCGGGTGACTCGTTAAAGATGGTGCGATACCGTTGTTCCGAGTCATGGAGCAGGGTCTCGGCCCGCTTGCGCTTGACTATTTCCCAGGTGCTGCCCATGTAGAGGGTGAGCTGCTGGATATCGGAATCCCCATAGGGCTCTTCCTTATTGCCGACCCCGATGATTGCCACAATCTTTTCCTCGTCAAAGATGGGCAGGTTCAGGTGCCGCTGCAAGGGGACATGGCCCTCGGGAAGGCTTCCCTTGTCAGCCAGGTGCGAATAATCGTTATGCAGCACCGGCTGCCGCTGCCGGACACAGTCGGCCCAAACTCCGGCCTCCGGCAAGGGATAATGCGGCCTCTTCTCCGCCGTGCACACCTCCATGACCGCCTCGGACCACAGGAAGAGCCCCAGGGACTGCTGATCCTCATTGAAGAGATGCAGATAGCCGATCTTGCTGTGGGTCAATCGCACCGCCTCCTCCAGGCCATATCGGATCAATTCCTCATCGGTTTCAAACGCCCTCTGGCTGAGGATAAGAAGGGCCGCCAGCCGCTCTTCGTTCAGCCTCAGCTCCGCATTGGCGTGCGCCAGCTCTCCGGTCCGCTCCTCCACCCGCCGCTCCAGATCGAGATTCAGATGGCTCAACGATTCATGGCTCTCCTGGAGGCGCTGCACCATGGTGTCAAAACCCCGGGAGAGGATGCCCAGCTCGTCCCTGGCCGAACTGTTGATCCGGCAGCCGAAATCACCGGCGCTGATCGCGGCAAAGGCCTCGTTCAAGATCCCCACCGGTACCGAAAAGGCGCGGATGACCAGAAAGGCGATGATCAGCAGCATGGTGGCGATGGCCCCCACCACCAGGATGCTTGCTTTTTCGATCTGCCGGGAGAGGCCATTGGCATGATGGTGATTCAGGTCATGGAGGTTGTCGGCCGCCGGGATGGCCACCGCCAGTTCCTGGAGGAGCCGGGCGGTGATCCGTTCATGGAAGATTCTCCCCTCTTCGGTTTGTCGAACCCCTTGGCCCTGGCTGGGATGGGGACCGTACTGGTCAAAGAGAAAGCGCAGGTTCTTGGCTGTCCTGCTGAGGTGCGCCATAAGCTCTTTTTCCTTGACCGTATCAAAGAGCGATCCCTCCTCCGCCAACTGTCTGCCCAGTCGCTCATATTTCTCCACCCATTGCACATGGGCGCGCTCTTCATAATAGATAGAATGTTCGTAGGTCAGAATGGCCAGATCGCCAAGGGTGGTTCCTATCTCATCGGCGATGATGGCCTTGTGATTGGCGCGGTCCACCTCTTGGGTCGCCCACAGAAAGAGCGCGGTCAGCACCAGCAGCAGAACCACCGGAATAATGGCGATCAGGATGAGTTTAGTCCGAATCTTCACTGTGTTTCCTCAGTGTTTGATGACGGAAACCGCATCCGGCTTGATGGCGCGCAGATACTCCGGCGAGACAAGATCCAGGTAATTGGGCATGATCGCCGGCACCTGGCCTCCGCCCCGCTCCCTCTGCCAGCGGTACTGGTCCTCCAGATGGGCAAAGATGAGGTTGGCCAACGCCACCTCAATGGTGGACCGGGTCCAGATCTCTTCAGTCTCCTGGGCGGACAGGGTGGCACCCTTGGCCACCAGGATCTTGGCCGCGGCCGGCTCGCTCTTGGCGTAGTTTTCGGCCCGGACCAGGGCCTTCAACACCTTGGGGGTCGCCTGAATATTGAGGGCGATATCGGGCCGGGTCGTGAGGATGGCGCGGAAGGGATTGAGGCCCGGCTCGGCAAAGACCACCCCCTGGTCGCCAAGGGTTCTGGCGGCAATATTGACCATTTTGTTGGTCATGGAGAAGGCGTCGATCTCGCCGGAGGCCAGGGCGGTTTGCAGTTTATCCGAATCCATGAAGACCTGGTCAACCTCGTTCTGCCCCAGACCATGCTTCATCAGGAACAGATCGAGGAAGAGATGACCAAGAACCCCTCTTTTCACCCCGACCCGCTTGCCCTTGAGGTCCTGGGGCGTGGCGATACCACGGTCCCGACGGGCGATGATCCTGGCACTATCATCGTCGGACATCACCGTGGCCAGGATGATGAAGGGAGTGGTTTTGGGATCGACCAGGACAATGGGCGGCGCCCCGCTCACGGCAAAGTTGCACTCTCCCTGCAGCATGCCGTCAAAGGCAAGTTTGCCATCGAGATCCTTCAACGCAACAGCAATGCCCTCGTCGGCAAAATACCCCTGTTCCAGGGCAATGCGGGGCAGGATGTCGGTGACGCTGCCATGGCAGATGGTCACGGCAAGAGGCGCGACCTGCTTCCCTGGAGAAGCGGGCTCATCTTTCTGTTTACAGCCGACGGCCAGGAGCAGCAGCACGATGCCTGCGGCAACGAACCGCCGACAGGCGGCAGCAAGACAACGGGGTTGGGAATGACAGTCCATGACCGGTCTCCTATTTTTCAAGCTTGACAGCCTCCGGCCTGACAGCCCGCAAAGGGTCAGCGGCAATCAGCTTGAGGAAGTTGGGCACAGGGCGCTGGCTGTCGCCACCCTGCTGCAGCGTCCACCTGGCCGTATCCTCCAGACCCATCAGCAGGGCATGGTCCAGGGTTAGTTGATACTGATAGATCTCCAGCAGCTGCTTGATCTCACCGCTGGTTGCTTGCTTGCTGGCCAAGACAAGGGCCTGCGCCTCATCGGGCCTCTGCCGGATAAAGTCCTCAGCCTGGGCCAGGGCCCGGAGAAACTTCTCCGCCAACGCCGGCCGTTTTTTCAGCAGGTCGGTCGTGGCCAGAAGCATAAGAAAGCTGCGGTACAGAGCAGGCTCCTCCATGAGCACCGCCCTGTCGCCCAAGTCATGTTGGGCCTGGGCAATAACCTTGTTGGTCATGGCGATGGCGTCGACCTGGCCGGAGGTAAGCGCCCCCAGCAACTCGTCGGATTTCATGAAGGCGAGGGCAACCTCTTTGGAGGTCAGACCATGTTGGGCAAGAAACAGGTCCACAAAATAGTGGGCGTTGGTCCCCTTGACCGTACCGATCCGCTTGCCACGCAGATCCTTCGGCGCAGCGATACCCCGATCCGCCCGGGCCACAATGCGGATCATATTATCCGAGCTTTGCAGGGCACTGATGATACGAAAATCATCCCGCTGGAAGGCGTATTCAACCACCGGCGGCTCAGCGGCGGTGGCAAGATCGCATTCGCCCCGGAGCATGTTCTCCAGGGCATCTCGGCCCATGGTAAACTCCCGGGCCATAACCGTCAAACCCTGTTCAGAAAAAAATCCCTGCTTCTCGGCCACCACCAGAGGCAACAAGGCAGTCGTACCATGGCAAATCGCGACCGATTCCAGCGCCACCGGCTCCACCTTGGGCGCGTCCTGTTGCTTGCAACCACCAAGCAGCAGAACAAAAAGCGTTGTCAGCAGAAAAATGAGCCGCACCCCCTCTGCCCCACCCACCGACCAATGCCTCTCCTTCTTTTTCCCCCACTGAGATCAGGCATACACGTCCTCCATTTTTTGAGGCGGCCCAACCGCGCCCCTCCTGTTTCTGCCGCTGTCTCTCGCCTGATAGAGTACCGCATCCTACTCGGCAAAAGCTGGAACCTTGATTTTCACAAACATCTCATAAACAAGCAGAGCGTCGCCGACATCATCTTCGACAAGGAGAATACGTATTTTCTGAAAGGCATTCTCTAAGGGTGACCGCCGGTGATTACAGATTTGAGGAAAAGGCAACTACTCTCCTTTAAAGAGCATATCTCAAAATCAACGAAAACAAAAAGACAAAAAGCCACCCTGATTAACGCAGAGTGGCTTTTTCGCCATTGGCAGGCCAAACCACCGATAAAGGAAGAGACCTACTTGCGCACCGAAACAGGCTGCATGTTGTCATCAATGGCCACAAAGGTAAAGAGTCCCTCAATCGCCTTTTTCCTACTCTCATCATACATCTGCTCCAGATAAACGGTCACCCGGACCTGCAGGCTGGTATTGCCCACCTTCACCACCTGTCCCACCAGCTCGACAAAGGTACCGGCCGGGATCGGGTGCTTGAAGTCAATGCGATCCGAGCAGACCGTCACCATCTTCTGGCGGCTGAAACGGGTGGCGGTGATAAACGCCGCCTCATCCATCCATTGCAGGGCCGTGCCGCCGAACAGGGTGGCGTAATGGTTGGTGGTGTTGGGGAAGACCGCCTTGGTGATCCTGGTTTCGGATATCTGTATCTTTTCTTCGATGGACATGTGAACCTCAAAGGGAAAATGGGAGAATAAAGTCAGCAGAGTACCTTCTGCAAGCCTTCCTATAAATTTTTGATCATCATCCGAATGCTCATCGGACTTTTTCCACCCGGCACATGAAGGTGCGCTGACCCGGAGTGCCGGTGATGGGATTTCTGACGTCATCATCGGTAAGGGTATTGAGATTATACACAGGGTTGTAATCGCCCCAGCCCCAGGCGATACGGATTGAACCGGGGTGGACCAGTGACGAGACCCTGGCCGGCATGGTGATGGTTCCTTTCGGGGTGGTGATCTGCAGCGGATCGCCATCCCCAATCTGCTGTGGTGCCGCGTCAAGGGGGTGGATGTCGACCACGCAGCCCTCCTCTCCCTTGAGCAGGGCGGGGATGGTGCGGTACTGGGAGTTGGTGAAACGGATGTCGCGGCGGCCGCTGATTCCGATCAGGGGGAATTCTTCCTGCTGCTCGCCAAAGCTGATGACATTCTCCTGGAAACCGTCTTCATAGGGCACCCCGGCGAAACCGCTCTCCTGCAGCCTGCGGGAGAAGAATTCAAACTTACCGGACGGAGTGGCAAAGCCGTCCTGCCGGTACTTTTCATGGCGCAGCTCCTCCACCCGCACCCCTTCCGGGTTTTGCCGCAACTGTTCGACGGTGACACCGGCCGGTGCCAGCTGCTCATCAATGGCCGCCTCAACACTCTGCCAGGGGAAATCCTGTTCCAGACCGATCCTGCGCCCCAGTTCAAAGACAATCTGCCAGTCCGGCCACGACTGACCCACGGGCTCGATGACCTGATTCTGGAGGATGATTGGATTGTTGCGGGTGGCGGCCCGGTTCAGCTGGGTCTTTTCAAAGCAACCGGCGGCAGGCAGGATCACATCGGCCAGCTCCGCAGTCCGGGTCATGAACAGATCAATAACCACCAGAAACTCCAGCTCCTCCATGGCACGATGGGCCCGGCTGGAATCGGCCATGGTCACCACCGGATTGCCGGCCTGGACCACCAGCATCTTCAGGCCATAGGGCTTCTGGTCGAGGATGGCATCCGCCACGCAGGACTGCACCTGATTGCCCCAGCTCTCGCTAAAGGTGTTGAAAAGGGGATAGGCGGCAGTGATCGGTGGAACCCCTACCGGCAGCCGATCACGGGCCTGGAAAGGGTGCAAGGGGATAGGCTGAGGCAGGACGTCGCCGCCGGGCCGGTCGATATTGCCAGTCAGCCCGCGCAGACAGGCCACGGCGCGGGTGGACTGGAAGATATCGAGCTGCATGTCCAGGCCGTTGCCGTCAATCAGGCAGGCCGGTTTGGTGGAGGCGTAAAGCCGGGCGGCCTCCCGCACCTGATGCGGGTCGAGCCAGATATCAGGGGCGATGGTGTCGATGGCATAACGGCTGGCCACCTCCTGAAGCTGGTCAAAACCGGTGGTAAAGCCCTCGATGAAGGCATGGTCCTGGAGATCCTGGCTAATAATCTCATTGATCATGGTCATGGCCAGCAGGCCGTCATGGCCGGGTTTGATCTGCAGCCATATGTCGGCTTTTTGGGCCAGGGGGGTCTGGATCGGATCTACCACTATGAGTTTGGCGCCATTGCTGACGGCATGGTTAATGGCATCGGCCACGCCAAGAGCGGTATCGGCGTCATGTTTGCCCCAGACCAGGATGCACCTGGCCTTGGCGGCCTCGGCAAAGGCCATGGTCCCGTAGGTATAGGTGTGAGCCATCTCCCGGGCCACAAAACAGATGGAGCCGTTGCCGATGGTGTTCGGCGAGCCGTAGCAATTCATCAACCGGTTGGCGTAATCCCAGGGGGACCCCCAATCGGCGGCCATGCCCCGCAGCCAGCCTACGGCCTCGGGGTGTATCTGTTTTTTGTAGTGTTGGAAACGAGCTGCCACCAGATCGAGCGCCTCGTCCCAGCTCGCCTGGCGAAACGCGCCATCCTTTTTTCTGATCAGCGGGGTGGTGAGGCGCTTCTCGGAATAGACGATATCGGCTGCCGCCTGCAGCTTCAGGCAGGGGCTGCGCTTGTCTTTGTTGAGGAAGGATTTGCGCTGGGCAGACACCAGTTTGCCGGCAACGACTTCCACCTCCACCGGGCAGCAGGAGGAACACATCCGACAGACAGTATCTTGCTTCATGGTGACCTCGGTTTATCGTACGGCCTTGATAAAACAACTCCTGATCAGTTCGTAATGATTGCTGTGGCTGCGGATCTTCCACCAAACATGGTCACATTTGCCTATCTGCCAGCCAGGGGAGAGTCCTTGGTGGCCATGACGCAGAATGGCCATGATATTGTCCAGCCCCTTACCGGCATAAGGGCCATCCTCCTTACCCCCCAGCCACTGATCGATCTCTGCCGCCTCAAGGGACCAGGAAAAGGGATCGGAGAGCAGCAGCTGGCTCCCCGCAGTAGCGGCGACCCGGTTCATCTCCGCCAGGTGGGTGGAGGGTTTGGGCAACTTGTCCACCAGATTGAGGGAGGCCAGGGAGGTCGCCGTGGCCGCGGCAAAGGGAAGGCGCTGGGCATCAGCGACGATAAACTCCACCCGCTCCGGCTGCCACTGCGCAGGGCGACGGATGACCACTTCGTGGCCCAACAACCCTTCGTCCTTGAGGGTAAAGTGCAGCTCGCCCTCCTGCATGAGCCGACGGGCCGCCTGGATAAAGGCCAGTGACTTGTCAAGACCAACGGCCAGATCACACTTGCCGCTCATCTCAAAGGTGAAGCGGCCGACAGCCCCGCCCAGATCCAGGGCTAGTCCGGAATGGGGCGCCATGAGTCCGGCCCATTGTTGATAGGCATCGGTGGCCTGCTCGTCACCCAGCAGATCGCCATAATGACTCCACAGGTAGGAGGAGACCACATCCTCCTGCTCATACCTGTTGGCCAGACGATCATCTGGCGGGGCAGGATCAAGAAAGGCGATGCCATCCTTGATGGGAAAGCGGCGGTCGCAGTGGCAACAGGTCAAGGTGCCGTCGACGATATCCTCAGCATCCGCCGACCTGACATCCACCTGCAGTTCATGTTCCTGAGGCAGACAGACGGGACAGATCAGCTTGCCGGCCAGGTGCTGTTTCATAAATAATTCCCGTTGACTCCCTAGAAAACAACCAAGTTTACTCGCCTCAATTGATGGCTATCGTTGCATACCCCTTGTTCTGATACCCAATCAAAGAATTGAACACGTTGGCAACCAGCTTGACCTCCGGGATAAGTCCCGCCGGGTCAACCTTGAGGATACGCATGGCCACACTACATGCCTCAAATTGTACACCTTTCTTTTTCAAGGCCCGAAACAGGTCGCGCGCCTCTTCATCGAGTGCGGCGGCGTTCAAAACCTTGACCGTAGGGCCGCGGAAGGTCACCACCATCTCCGGCTTAACTCCCTGGCCGGCTATCCCCTCGAAGGTTTCGTTGAAGAGCTTCAGATTGAACACCAGCTTTTCAAGATCGGCCACCCGCACATCGAAAATGACC
The DNA here is from genome assembly GCA_903891045.1 of uncultured Desulfobulbaceae bacterium. GTDB lineage: Bacteria > Desulfobacterota > Desulfobulbia > Desulfobulbales > Desulfocapsaceae > UBA2270. The sequence continues at coordinate 18,508 of CAITDH010000284.1, forward strand.
TTGGCGCTTTTCAATCCGGCCAACGCCTCACGGTCATTCGGTTGCGGCTCAGCGTGCAGCGCGGGGGAACAGGTCAGCATGAACAGCATCACCATCATCAGACATCGTCCAAGCATAATATTGCCTCCTTTGTCAGGTAAAGACAACAACACTTGCGGGGCAAATTCCCCTCAAGATTCCTCTCCGTTTGCCATACGTTGAACGTTCATTGCTGCCAGCTGACCATTGTTTCTAACCAATCGCCACCAGTTCCAGATCAAAGATCAGATCCTGGCCGGCCAGTGGCGGATTGGCATCGAGATAGATATGGGTATCATTGATCTCGCGCACAGTCACCAACACGATCTCACCGTTGGCCCCTCCCACCTCCAGCTTCTGCCCAACCTCAGGGGTGAAATCCGGCGGCACCTGTTCAATGGGCACCTCCATGACCTTTTGCGGATCATGAGAGCCATAGGCCTTATCCGCCGGGATGACAACCGTCTTTTTTTCGCCCACTCCCATCCCGATCAGGGCCTCATCAAAACCCGCAATCACATGACCGCTGCCCAGCACCACCTCAAGCGGCGGGCGTCCCTCCGAGGAATCAAAGACCGTGCCGTCAGCAAGTCTGCCCGCGTACTTTACCTTCACCTTGTTCCCTTTTTTTGCCTGTGTCATAATTCCACTCCATTCATAATATACTTATCATTATTTAAGACCCAAAGGCCAGTTTTCTTTTCCACGCAAGCGGGCTACCATAGCACGAATCGCCTAAAAATGGTAGCCTAGGATAATTACCCCAGCAGGCCCGCACCCGCCTCAATAATCGCAGCACAAATCTGCGCCAGGGTCTTGCCTGCACACACAATCCTGATATCAGCATAGCGATGGTACAGGGGCTGACGTTCGGCATAGAGCTGGGAAAAACTCTGCCCCTCCTCCCGCGCCAGTCCCCTGGTCGCCACATCGCCCACCCTTGCCTTCAGTACCGTCAATGGCACATCGAGAAACACCACCAGACCGCTCTGCCGTAGATGGCACATTCCCGCCTCGCCATAGATTGCGCTGCCGCCGGTGGCAATGATATGGCGCTGCAGCTCCAGACCAAGCAGGATCCTCTCCTCCAGCTCGCGAAACCAGACCGCGCCGTGACGATCGACAAGCGCCTGCAATGACTGCTGCTGATCGGCCTCAATAAGGTCGTCCACATCGACAAAGCCATAAGACAACATCCGGGCCAACAGGGGGCCGACCGTGCTCTTCCCAGCCCCGGCCATCCCGATCAAAACAAGATTCGTTTTTTGTTCAGACATGATATGATACGCAACCATTTGGATGATAAAAAAAATCTAACAGACGCAAAAAGAAATCGCCATGCTCCATGTAACAGACACCATAAACATCCCCGATGATGAAATCGAGCTCCATTTTATCCGGGCCAGCGGGGCCGGGGGCCAAAATGTCAACAAGGTCGCCAGCGCCGTCCATCTGCGTTTTGACATCCGCAACTCCTCCCTGCCCGATAGCTGCAAGGAACGGCTGCTGGCACTCGGTGATCAGCGGTTGACCCAGGATGGGGTGATCATCATCAAGGCCCAGCAATACCGGACTCAGGAACAAAACAAGGAAGATGCCCTGGAGAGGCTTTGCCGGATCATCAGAGAGGCCATGGTGGTACAAAAGCACCGCCGCCCCACCCGGCCCGGCAAAAATGCCAGAAAGAAGCGAACGGACCTGAAGACGCAACGGGGCGAAACCAAGGCCCTGCGCAAGAAGGTAGCATGACCTGCAAAGCAAAGAAGGAACAACGATGACGGATTTTTCAACCTATTACCCGCTCTGGGGGCGGCAACTACTGGCCGAGTTCGCCAACATCAACTGGCAGTACGGACTGGCGCTCAAGACCCCGGTTTTTGAGATCACCGAGGCGGAAAAGCGGTATGGTTCCTGGCAGGCCGCAACCAGGATCATCCGCATCAGCGTCCGGCTGATCACCGGCCACTCCTGGGATATCACCTGCCAGATCCTCAAGCACGAGATGGCCCATCAGATTTGCTCGGAGCTTTTTTTCGAGGCCGATGGTGGTCATGGCCCCCTCTTTGAAAAGGCCTGTAACCTGCTTGGCCTGCCCGCGCCGTTTCGCCGTGCCTCAGGCGATCTGCCAGAGATTGCAGGAACAGGTCCTGCTGAAAATCAACAGACAGAAAAGGGACGGCAGTTCATCCGCCGGATCGGCAAGCTCCTGGCCCTGGCAGGCTCGAATAATGAACACGAAGCGGCACTGGCCATGGAAAAGGCCAGCCAATTGATGGCGCGCCATAATCTGCAGCAGGTTCAGGAAGATGCACAATCTGAATTCACCTCCCTGATTATCAACAGCAAGAGCAAACGGCTGGAGAGCTGGCAGCACAAGATCTGCGCCATCCTCCTCCGTTTTTTTTATGTCAAGGTGGTCACCGCCAGCCTCTACGATCCGCTGACAAACACCCTTCACAAGACCATTGAGCTCTTTGGCCGACAGGAGAATGTGGCCATTGCCGAATACTGCTACGCCTTTCTGGCCGGTCAGCTTGCCTCGCTGTGGCAACAGAACAGGACCAAGGCCAGCGGCAAAGGCATCCGGGCGCGCAACAGCTATTATCTGGGGTTATTGCAGGGATTTTACGACAAGCTGCTGGCCAAAGAGGTGCTGACGGTGCGACCACGACCGGAAAAGAGAGAAACAGACAGATCAGCCAATACGGAGATGGCTGTTTTGATCCGGGCGGAAGAGAGAGAATTGGACCAATTTGTCGGGATGCGCTTTCCCCGTTTGCGCAGGCGTTCAGGCTCCGGGGCCATGATCTACCGGGACACCTATGAACAGGGACGGACGGATGGCGGGCAGATTGTCCTGCACAAGGGGGTTGCCGACCAGGGTGGTGAACAGGGGCTGTTGCTTCCCTGAGGTCAGATGAGGCCCATCTTGCATGAATCTTCGACAAATGTAATTTGCCGGACGCCACGACAAGAAACAGCAGGACAGATTGCTGTTTCTTGGTTGCGGCATAAGGTGCTGTAAATGATCAGAGCACAAAAAGCCTTGCTCTGATCATAACAGCACCTAAAAATCAGCCGGGGCAAAGGAAACCACCTCGCCCACACTCTGCTTGCCCATCAGGAGCATGAGCAGACGATCCACCCCGAGGGCGATACCTGCGGCCCGATCAAGGTGCGCAAGGTCATCCAGAAAACGCTCGGGCATCCGCGAACGCTGCCGACGTTCCTCATCCATGCGCTCCAGCTCCCGCTCAAAACGCTGGCGCTGCTCCTGGCTGTCAGTGAGTTCGGAAAAACCGTTGGCAAGCTCAATGCCATTGATATAGAGTTCAAAGCGCTCGGCAAGCTGGGGATTCCCCGCCCTGCTTCTGGCCAGGGAGCCCAATTCCACTGGGTAATCGTAGAGAAAGAGAGGCCTGTCCTTCCCGAGATTAGGTTCCACATACTCGACCAGGATTGCGTCAAAGGTATCAGCGGCCATGGCCTGTTCAATGGTGACCGGACTGTAGCGGGTAAAGGCCTCATGCACCGAGAGCCTGTCCCATGGGGGTTGCAGGGAGATAATCCGGCCGCTTCCGCCATCCCTGGCTCCCGCGGCATTAGGCCATCCCTGGCCGTCGCCCACCCGCAGATGTTCATTGAAAACGGCACAGGGAGCAATCACTTCCAGATCGTCCAGCAAGGAGCCGAGCAGTGCCTCGCAATCCACCATTAGATCTTCATAGCTGGCGTCCGTCCGGTACCACTCCAGCATGGTGAATTCTTCCAGATGGAGACGGCCACGCTCGCCCTTGCGGAAACAGTTGCAGAGCTGAAAGATCCGGCTGCATCCCGCGGCCAGCATCCGCTTCATGCAGAGCTCCGGCGATGCCTGCAGGAACCAGCCATCTGAGGCCAGAGGTTCGATATTCAATTCAGGGAGGAGCAGGGGTTGACGAATGGGGGTATCTACTTCGAGGAACTGCTGACGGACAAAAAAGGAACGGAGAGAATGAAAAAAGGCCGCGCGGAAGCGCAGCCCCTGAAAATCAAGCATGGAATTTACTTTGAATGGTCTTGTTAGAGGGAATGGCTAAGCGAAAAGGCCCAAAGACAAGGCACGGAAATCCTGAGGAGTGAGGCGTACTGTTGGGTAAGCCGCAGTGACGAAGGATGCTACGCAACGCAGGCCAGGGATGGCCCAGTGTCGCTCGCTCCATGGATGGATAAAGAGCGACCGCAGTATTTGGGCCTTTACGCGACGCCATTTTACTCTTTGACCCTTGTTACATAAGCGCCAGTGCGGGTGTCGATCTGAATTTTATCACCTTCTTCAACAAAGGGGGGAACCTGAAGCACATAGCCCGTCTCCACCGTCACCGGCTTGCTGTCGGAACCGGAGGTGTCGCCCTTGGCCCAGGGATCGGCCTTGGTCACCATCAGATTGACAAACATGGGCATACTGACATCGATAGGCTTGTCCTGAAAGAAGAGGACCTCCATATCCATGTTATCAATCATGTAGTTGACGTTGTCGCCCAGATGCTCTTTATCAATGACCAGTTGCTCATAATTTCCAGTATCCATAAAATGATACTCCTCGCCCTGGCAATAAAGATACTGCATCTTTCGCTCTTCCAGATCCGGCTTGTCAAACTTGTCATTGGAGCGATAGGTCTGCACCAACTGGTTGCCGGTGATCATGCTTCGCATCTTGCAGCGATAGAGGGCCTGCCCCTTCCCCGGCTTGGAGAAATCAAAATCAGTTATAATATAAGGCACTCCATCAATCTGCACCTTCAACCCCTTGCGTAAATCTGCCGCAGTGTACATTCTGTTCTCCCTGAATTCCGCCATCCGGCGTGGAATGCTGAATTAACCATTGAAACAATTTCGGATACATTTCTAAAAAAGAAACAAACAATATACCCTTACAACAGCACTTTACGCAACCGATAAAACTCAGATCAGATCCTTACCCCATGAAATCTCAACATTTTTGGGTGAAAAAGTTGTGTTTTCCAGATGCATCAAGTATCACAAAAGAAGTTATGTGAATATGCCAGACGAAAACAATCCACATATCATCCCAGAAAAAACAATAAAACAGAATCTGTCGAGCACAATATTGACCCGTTTTGTCTAATATACTGTTAGGCGCTAGCTTTATGACTATCAAGATCACACTGCCGAGACACTTCGGCCAATTCGTCATTCGCGAATGGACTGCGGAAGACGCCAGACAACTCGCCGATATTGAGTTTGACCCGGAAGTCAAACAACACCTAAAGCTACCATTAATCACCGAGGAAGAGTTCATCAATCACTTCCAACCCCGCGGTTGGGCCATTGCAGCTAATCAGGGACATATCGTTGCCGGCACGATCGATATGAACACGTTTGAACAAAACCCTAAGAAGCGAGAGCTCAGAATTCTCTTGGCAAAGAAATACCGAGCCCGTGGTTTCGCATCCGAAGCTGCTCAATTTTTCATTTCATGTATCTTCAGCGCCCCGTGGACCGAAGGAGTTGTTGCTGTAATTCACCCCAAAAATCTTGCAAGCGTTGCCTTGTTTAACAAATTGGGTTTCATCCACACCTGTGAAATCACGACAGAAAGACAGGTTTATGAAATTAGTCGCACCAAGTTCCTCAATCAGCATCATAGGCGTGCATCCCCTTAGCTTCACGTTAGGCAAATAATAACAAATCGTTACAGAACAGCGGGCTTAGTCCAGCGCACGCTTCCTCTATCCCCCCAAAATACCCGTCAAAATCACCCTACCTTCTTGCTTCGCCCCCGCCTTTTCTCGTTCATAATCCGTTCTAATTCAGCGCCATCGACAATCTCCTGCCGGATCAGGATGTCGGCCAGGGTCTCTATCTGCTGCCAGTTGGTCTCCACCAGCTCGCCAGCCCTTGTGGTGGCCTTGTCGATCCAGACACGGACCTGACGCTCCACCACCTCCCGGAAAAACTGGGGGTTGACGTTGTGGGTCAGGGTGTCGGTATGGACAAAACCCAGTTCCTCGTCCATGCCTAAGTTGGCGATGGCGAGGTAGGCTTGGTGCGTCGCCTCCTCAAGGTCGCTGGATGCCCCGGTGTCCATGCCCTTGGCGCCGAATTTTTTCATGCTGGCCACTCTTGACATCTGGGAGCAGCAGGTAGGAGAGCACCGCATGCCCGGCCCCGTGGCAGGCGGTCTGGCGTAGGTCTTCCTTTTCTTGCTATTTCAATAGAAGCTCTTTCTCACCTTGACTTTCTGTAATCGAACGGCTACACTTCATACATGAACATAGTCAAGACCACACCGGAATTTGATGAATGGTTTGCCGGCTTGAAAGACCGGATGACAAGGCAGCGGCTGAATGTCCGACTCCGAAAGGCCATGCTCGGAAATCTTGGCGATGTAAAGCCGGTTGGCAACGGCATCTTTGAAATGCGTGAACATTTCGGCCCAGGATGGCGGATGTATTATATTAAACGAGGCTCCGTGCTTATTGTCATGCTTGGTGGAGGAGACAAGTCCACCCAAGTTGCAGACATAGCCAAGGCCGTTCTTATAGCCACAACCTTTGAGGAAAAATCATGACAAAAAAAATAAACCCGGAAACCCTTCCTGATTTTGATCCGGCTAAATACCTTGAGACCAGTGAGGACATGGCTGCCTATCTTTCCATTGTCATGGAAGAAGATGACCCGGCCCTGCTGGCCGCGGCTTTGGGGGACATAGCCCGCGCCCGTGGAATGTCAGAGGTTGCCAGATCTGCAGGCGTTACACGCGAAGCCCTGTATAAAGCACTCAGGCCAAACGCGCACCCCCGCTTTGAGACTATTAGCAAGGTCTGCAAATCCCTTGGATTACGCCTGCATGTTGAACCCGCTCATTGAGCAGCATTCATTTCCAACATTCGCACCTTCATGTGAACAGGGGCTCTTAATACGACGCATGACTTTTCTATCCTCCTAAACACCCGTCTAAAAAATCACCCTACCTTCTTGCTTCGCACCCGCCTTTTCTCACCCATGATCCGTTCCAGTTCAGCGCCATCGACGATCTCCTGCCGGATCAGGATGTCGGCCAGGGTCTCTATCTGCTGCCAGTTGGCCTCCACCAGCTCACCGGCCCTTTTGGTGGCCTTGTCGATCCAGACCCGGACCTGACGCTCCACCACCTCCCGGAAAAACTGAGGATTGACGTTGTGGGTCAGGGTGTCGGTATGAACAAAACCCAACTCCTCGTCCATGCCTAAGTTGGCGATGGCGAGGTAGGCCTGGTGCGTCGCCTCCTCAAGGTCGCTGGACGCCCCGGTGTCCAGGCCCTTGGCGCCGAATTTTTTCATGCTGGCCACTCTTCCGGCCATGAGCACGCAGATGTTATTGAACATCTCCTCCTTGGAAAGGTTGCTGGGGAAATCCTCGAAGCTGTACGAGATGAACCCAAGGGTCCGCAGGCGCGGGGCAATGGTGACCTGCTCGATTTTGACATCCGGGAGCAGGAGGTAGGAGAGCACCGCGTGCCCAGCCTCGTGGAAGGCGGTCTGGCGTAGGTCTTCCTCCAGATTGCGGATATGCTTCTTCTCAAGCTTTGAACCGTATTTGATAATGTTGATCTGCTCGATAAGGATCTCTTCGGTGATGCAGGAGAGGCCGTGGCGGATGGCATGGAGGGAGGCCTCCTTGCCGATGCGCTGCAGCTCGTAGCCGTTCATGCCGGAGATGTAGCGGACCACCCTTTCCACATCGATCTTGCCGTCGTTGGGTTTTTTGAGGATCTGCTCAATGAAGAAGCGCCGCGCCTCCCGGTCCAGCTCCGGCGTCTCGACAAAGGTGTCGATGCGTTCCGGTTCGATGAGCAGTTCCGGCACCTCCTCCCGGCTCACCGCCGTGACCAC
>CAITDH010000285.1 GCA_903891045.1 uncultured Desulfobulbaceae bacterium
ACCAATGATATGGTCCTGGTGATGGCCAATGGTGCTGCCGGCAATCCCTGGATTGATGAAGATACCCCGGATAACCAGGAGATCTTTCAGCAGACCCTGGCGGATCTGCTCAAGGATCTGGCCTTACAGATTGTGGCGGACGGTGAGGGAGCCACCAAGTTTATCACCATCCGGGTCTGCGGGGCCAGAGAAGAGCAGGATGGCGAGCAGATTGCCCGGACTGTGGCCAACTCCAATCTGGTCAAAACTGCCTTTTTTGGCGAAGATGCCAACTGGGGCCGAATCATTGCCGCCATGGGACGTTCAGGGGTTCGTATCTATCCGGAACGGGTCGATATCTCCTTTGGTGACGTGATGATTGTCAAGGATGGACTAGGGCAGGGGAAAGAGGCCGAGAAGGCTGCAACCGCCATCCTGAAAGAGAAAAATATTGTGGTGACCATAGATTTGAAGGATGGGACAGGATGTTCCGAGATCTATACCTGTGATTTTTCCATTGATTATGTGAAGATCAATGCTGATTACCGGAGTTGACACACATCTTTTCCAGGTATCCCTAAGTTTTTTCAGGAATTTTTAGAAAAAATGAAAGAAGCCAGTAGAACCTATACCCTGCCTGGGCAGATGGAAGTTTCGGTTCTGTTGTCTGGACTTTCTGCAAAATATACGCTTCAGGAAGACAGCGCGTCGGTTTCTCCTCTTTGTTATCTGGATACCTTTGACTGGCGCTTATATGACAAGGGCTTCATCTGTCTGCGTCTGTGGGATAGCGTTTATGTTCTGACTGATTTTACGGGTGAATTCAGGATTCAGGATAATGGGCCTGTTTCTGAAAAACTTTTTGCCCAGGATTTTGCCGGTGGTGGCTTGGGTGAGAAACTGTGTCTTCTGGCAGGGATTCGGGCTCTACTTCCTCAGGCTGATATCTTCCGGCAGTTCCAATCCTTTCAGGTTGTTAACCGGGATCAGAAAATAGTCCTTTCTGGTTCTTTTGAGTGGAATCAACTGTTGATACAGGGTGGCGAACCGATAGATCTTGGTGGCGCCCTGCGGATCCAGGGTATTCGTGGCTATGATAAGATCCTGGCACGGGTTGCAGATCTCGTGCAAAGCCGTGGGGTTAAGCCTGGATATTCAGAAGAGAGGATCTTACGCCTTACCCTTGCCGCCAAAGGGAGAAGGCCTCTTGAGTACCGTTCTCAATTTTCCATAATTCTCGATCCGGCAGAGAGTGTTGTGCAAGCCGCGCAAAAGATCTTTCTCCAGCTCCTTGAGGGGATGGAGCTCAATACTCCGGGGATTATTGAGGATATTGATTCTGAATTTCTCCATGACTTTCGGGTCGCCTTGCGCAGGACTCGGTCTTTGCTGGGCAGTATGAAAAAGAGAGTGCCTGCAGCTGATATGGGTCGTTTCCAGCGAGGACTGCAGAAGATTGGCCTTGTTACCGGGCCTGTTCGTGATCTGGATGTGTATCTTTTGGAGAAAGATGTGTTTCATTCTCTGTTGCCTGAAGGGCTGCAGGAAGGATTGTCTGTTTTTTTAAAAGATCTTGCCCGACAGCGTGTCAAAGAGTTGCAACGGTTGCGAAAGGCTTTTCGCTCCAAGGGTTTTCAACAGTTTTTGACACAGTGGCGAAGATATGTAGAAGAATCATTGATATCCTCTGTTCTTGCAGCTGGTCATAAGCCCTGTAAAAAAGTGGCGATGAAGGCGATCAGAAAACGATTGCAGAGTATTATGCAGGATGGCGCCCGGATTGGTCCACAAAGTCCAGATACAGACCTCCATCATTTACGGATTCAGGCCAAAAAACTCCGTTATCTGCTGGAGTTTTACCGCTCTTTGTTCCCAGAACCGGAAATGGATACTTTAGTAAAATCTCTGAAAAAACTGCAGGATAATCTGGGGAGTTTTAATGATCTTTCCGTGCAGCAGAGGATGTTGGCACAGTATCAGAATGGATTGGCTGGCGGGGAGCAAAAAAAGGCTATCCAGGTCGCAGCCGCGCTTGGCGGCTTGATAACCCATTTGCATGAAGAGCAGACAAGTGTTCGTCAGAAGTTTGAACAAACATTTACGCAGTTTACCATTGCAGAAAACAGAAATCTGCTTGCTTTACTTTCTTAACGAATTTCAACCAATTATTGCTGCATTGAACGGGGCTTGTCCGCAATGAAAATTATCGCCATTTATTCAAGTAAGGGAGGTGTAGGAAAGACTGCAACCGCAGTCAATCTGGCATATGGCAGCTCCCTCAGTGGAAAAAGAACACTGCTCTGTGATATGGATCCCCAGGGCGCAGCGGGGTATTATTACCGGATCAGGCCAAAGGAGAGTTTTAATCGAAAGCAGTTTCTCAAAGGGGATTTGGCGCCCTTTATCAGGGGTACGGATTTTGAAAATCTTGATCTGTTGCCGACTCATTTTTCATTTCGTAATCTGGATATTGCCCTTGATGGTCGTGGCGGAGCGACAAGCGAATTAAAAAAGGTCTTTGCCTGTGTCAAGGATGAGTATGATGTGTTGATTCTCGACTGTCCGCCCAATATGACCCTGCTTTCCGAGAATATCATCATGGCGGCGGATCTGGTGGTGACCCCGGTTATTCCGACCACGCTTTCCATCCTCTCTTTTGCTCAACTGATAAAACTGGCGGATAAGCTTGAAGTCAATCGGAAAAAACTGGCGGCTTTCTTCTCCATGGTCGATAGACGAAAAAACATGCACTCTGATACTATCGCCAAATTTGGCAAAAAAAAGATGTTTCTGGCCAGTGAGATCCCCTCTCTTGCCGATGTCGAAAAGATGGGTCTTTATCGGCAGCCAGTGGCGGTTTCCGCGCCTGCTTCTTCTGCAGCCATTGCCTATGAACGGTTGTGGCTGGAGGTTTGGCGCAAAGGATCTCAGCTGTGAAAACCCTGTATCTGGTTCGCCATGCCAAGTCCAGTTGGGCTGACCCGTCTCTGGCGGATCAGGATCGTCCTTTGAATAAACGAGGCCTGCGCGATGCCCCGGTTATGGGCCAGAGGCTTGCCGGCCATCAGGTCAGGGTTGATGCTATCTGGACTAGCCCGGCACAGCGGGCGGTGGAGACGGCTCATTATCTTGCCAAGGCCATGAAAATTCCCCGAAAAGAGATTGAGCTGCGTGATCGACTCTATACCAGTGCGATAGATGACTTACTGCTTGAGGTCAAATATTGCCCGGATGAGGTCAAGCGCCTGCTGGTGGTTGGGCACAATCCGGTGATCACCGAATTTGCCAATCTTCTGATCGACTGCGGCAGAGACATGGAGATTGGGCTGATTCCCACCTGTGGCATCGTGGCTATTGAGTTCTCCCGTTCCTCTTGGCACCAGATAAGAGAGAATGAGGGGAAACTTCTGTTTTTTGATTATCCCAAAAAAGATGTTACCCCTGTTTAAGGACGTTTCTGTCTCGGAAGCAGTGGGTGAAATCATGCATAACAGATCTCGTAGCAAGGTGTTCAGCGGCCTATTTTTTCTGGTAGGCCTGTTTTTTTTGAACTTCACCTCACGGGTTATTTTTTCACCGCTCCTGCCCATTATAGAAGGTGAGTTTGGCCTCGATCATACGGCTGCGGCTTCTTTCTTTCTGTTGATCTCTGCCGGCTATTTTTGTTCCATCCTCTTGTCCGGTTTTGTCTCGGCCCGTATCAATCATCAAAAGACCATTGTCTTGTCCACTGTTGCCTCTGGAATCGTCTTGTTGTTGTTGAGCCTCTGCTCAACCTTGTTTTTGATGCGAATTGGTCTTTTTAGTCTGGGACTGGCCGCAGGTTTATATCTGCCTTCCGGGCTTGCCTCTATCAGCAGTCTGGTCAGTCCTGCTTATCTGGCCAGAGGTATGGCGGTGCATGAGCTGGCTCCCAATCTCGGATTTGTCGCCGCCCCGATCCTGGCTGGCATGATGTTCAGGTGCTGTTCCTGGCAGCAGGGCCTGATGTGGTTGGGGGTATTGATGATTGGCGCAGGGGTATTATACGGCATGGCAGGTGGTGGTTGTCGTGAGCGGGGAAAATCCCTGGATCTCTTAACTTCTCGGGCGATTTTATCACGGCCGGATTTTTGGCTTATGGTGCTGCTTTTTTCACTGGCAATCTGTTCGAGCCTCGGTGTGTATGCCATGCTGCCTCTATTTCTGGTCTCAGATCAGGGGATGACCCCGGAACGGGCAAATCGGCTTCTGGCGTTTTCCAGGATAGCAGCCCTGGCGATGCCTCTTGTCGCTGGGTGGCTTGGTGACAGGGTTGGCAACAGATCTGTCATGGCGCTTGTGTTACTGATCGCTGGCTTCTGTACTGTCTCCCTCGGGTTGACCTCATCTTCTCCATGGTTGGTCGCTTTTGTGATCTTGCAGCCCATGGTCGCTGTCTGCTTTTTTCCTTCAGGTTTTGCTGTGTTATCAACACTGGGGCCAGATGGCCAGGGAGCTCTTGCTATTTCATTATGTATTCCTGTGGCCTTTCTTTTGGGGGGCGGGGTGTTGCCCGTTTTGATTGGGGCTATTGGGGATTAC
>CAITDH010000286.1 GCA_903891045.1 uncultured Desulfobulbaceae bacterium
CCTCTGCCTGCTTCGTCCAACCCTGCAACACAAGAAAAACCTCTGGTGTACAGGGTACGTTCAAAAAGGAAGGTGTCGTCAGTATCGGGAACGACGGTGGAAAGAATTTCTCCTATCCGTTGCAACTCGACTTTCCGGTCTGATTTACGGTAATCAGTGGTTATGCTTTTTGATACAAACGTTCACGAATACGTGCTGCCTTACCGCGTCTGTCACGGAGATAGTAAAGGCGTGAACGGCGAACACGACCATGACTGACCACCTCGATCTGTTCAATCCTTGGATTGTGCAGGGCAAAGGTCTTCTCAACGCCAATACCGTGTGACACCTTACGAACGGTGTACGAGGCATCCATCGTGCCATTTTTGCGTTTGATGACAACACCCTGGAAGATCTGGATCCGCTCCTTGTTTCCCTCAATGATCCGGATGTGTACCTTTACGGTGTCGCCGGAACGAAAGTCTGGGTGATCAAATCGCATCTGCTCCTGATTGATTCTGTCAAGTATCAAGCTCATAATTTTACTCTTTGTTGAAGTATGTTGATGGGGATAGTTGTTGGTCACTCTCTTTGAAGAGGCCTCGAAAAATTGTCTTGTTTTTATAATCCTTCGTGAACGCCAAGGAGCCGATCAAGGATGATCGAGACTGCCGAACGCACAGAAAGATGATTATAGCCAGTTGTACTCTCAATGGGAGGCAGGGTGTAATCCGCTGTCTCGCTGAGCTCCGGGGCGAGTCCATGGGCGGTGCCGAACAGGAGAAGTATTGGCTCTCCTATTGTAATGCGCCGGCGGGTTTCCCGGTAGCTGATACTGTTTTTCTGGACACGCGCACTCGTGGTCAGAATCAGGGGCTTCTGACCTCTCTGCTCAGTGATCAGAGAGATAACCGCTTCCAGTGACTCAGCAATCTTTACTCGGTCAAGGGCAGTTTTACGGGCTGGATTATACGTTGCTCCATAGCCTGTTTGCCAGTGATCGAGAATCTCTTGAACCAGTATGTGCTGGTCGGTATACGGGGTGACAATATAGTAATGGTCAACCCCAAATGTTCTTGCTGCCCGGGCGATGTCGTGTAGATCAAGATTGGTTACTGCCGAGCCTATGGTCTCTCCTGTCTTGTTGATAACAGGGTAATGGATAAGGGCGATATCTATGGCTTGATTTTTTTCCTTACTCATTCGGGGCCGATCGGCAACGCTTCTATTTTCTGATATAAACCATGTTCTTTGAGCAGCTTCTTTTCACTTTTGCTAAAATCGGCCCGTTTGCATAACTCTGGTCGTCGTTCCAAGGTACGTCGTACTGACTCCAAAAACCGATATTGCTCGATTGCTTCGTGATTTCCAGACAGGAGAGTCTCAGGTATCTCTTGTCCTGCAAACACCCTTGGCCTTGTGTATTGTGGGTGTTTAAGCAAATTTCTGCTGAAAGTATCCCTGGTTGCCGATTCGGAACAGCCAAGAACTCCAGGAAGAAGCCGGGTTACAGAATCAATCACAATCATGGCCGCTAGTTCACCACCAGTCAGGATGTAATCACCAACCGAGATGGCATCATCAACGGAAGCGGTCACAAATCGCTCATCAACTCCTTCATACCGACCGCAGACCAGAATCAGATGGGACAATGAACTGAGCTCTTCAGCAACCTTCTGGGTGTAAGCGCGTCCTTGCGGACTGAGCAGGATGACCCGGCCAGCACCATTTTTTTCTTGTACCGCGGTCAGGGCAGCGGTCAGGGGCTCCGGCTTCATGACCATACCTTCACCACCGCCAAAGGGGCGGTCGTCGGTTGTGGCATGTTTATCCAGGGCAAAATCACGAATATCAGTGATATCAACACGAATCTTGTTATCCTGTCTGGCCCGGCGAATGATAGATTCATTCAGCGGTGAATCAAGAAGCCCTGGAAAAAGAGTCAATATGTCAAAAATCAGAGTGTCCATGGACACTAAAGAACACTGTCCTCGGAGTTTATCTCCAAAAGTCCGGGCGGAGGCTCTATCACAATCTTTTCAGCATCATGGTGGATGACAATAGTATCAAGGATGGGAATGAGATATTCCTCATCATTGTCTTGTACCACCAGCAGATCCTGTGCTCCATTGGAAAAGATCTTTGTCACTGTTCCCAGTTTGCGGCCTTGGGTGGTTACGACGGGCAAACCTACCATTGGATATAGATAAAATTCATTCTCGCCTGGTTGCGGTAGATCCTCTTTGAGGATCAAAACACCCATACCTGTTATTGCCTCGGCCCCATTGCGGTCATTGACAGAGTTCAGACGGACAATTGCTGATTTTCCTTTTACCCGGCACGTCTCGGTAGAATAGGGTTGAGAAAGTTTCCCGGATGGGGTTACCAGAACCAGTTTCTTGTAGTGCTGGATGTTTTCCGGTTGCCCCGCAAAAGAAAAAATCTTTATTTCACCCTTTAGGCCGTGGGGTTCGATAATCTTTCCGATCAGGAGATAGGATTCAGCGGGATATAAATAATCGTCAGTCATGGCTCTTTGGATATTATTCCAGAATATCAAGCCTTGATCGCTTGTTCTCCTTCCCGGCAGTGACCGCAAGGAGAGAGCGCATGGCCCTTGCCGTCCTGCCTTGTTTGCCAATCACCTTACCGAGATCTTCTTTGGCAACGGCCAGACCGATGGTGATGGTATCATCTTCCTCGCTCATGGTGACGGTTACCACGTCAGGATTATCGACCAGCGATTTAGCAATATGGGAGACCAGTTCTTGCATAGTCCGTTATTCGCTGACCGTAGTCTTAGCAATCAAACTCTGAACCGTGGTGGATGGCAAAGCGCCTTTACCAATCCAGTCCTGGAGCTTAACCGTGTTAATGGTGATGGCGGCAGGATTCTGCATGGGGTCGTAGGTTCCCACGATATCAAGGAACTTTCCATCACGCTGACGCTCACTGTCTGCAACCACAATACGATAGAAGGGTTTTTTCTTTCTGCCAAGCCTGGTTAAACGAATTCGAACTGCCATTCCTGATAACTCCTTTGATGTATTTAAAAAACTATGAATAAAGCCTGAGTTGTCTCTGACTGTTCCAGCCAGAAAGTGGTATCTAATTCTTACGCAATCCCTTGGGAAGCTTTCGTCTTTTCTGACCGGTGATTAGGCCGGGTTTGCCGCGCATCTTCTGCATCATCTTTAACATGGTCGAATAACTTTTAATGACCCGGTTGACATCGGCCACATCCGTGCCGGAACCAGTTGCGATCCGAAGCCTACGGCTGGTGTTGATAATGGTGTAATTGTGTCGCTCTTTCTTGGTCATGGAGCGAATAATGGCCTCGGTCTTGGACAGCTCTTTCTCGTTTGGCTGGGGTGCGTCTTTCAGTTGCTTCAGCTTGTTGATCCCTGGAATCATGCCAAGAATCTGCTCCAGTGACCCTATTTTTTTGATCTGCTGGATCTGGTCGAGAAAGTCTTCCAGGGTAAAGGTATTCTGCCGGAGCTTGTTGATCAGTTTGTCGGCTTTTTTCTTGTCAACAACGGCTTCGGCCCGCTCAATCAAGGTGAGGACATCGCCCATGCCCAGGATGCGTGAGGCCGTTCGATCAGGATGAAAGATTTCCAGCGCGTCAAGACTTTCGCCAACACCCGTAAATTTAATGGGTTTGCCGGTGATGTTCTTGATGGAAAGCGCTGCGCCACCACGGGCGTCACCTTCCATTTTGGTGAGAACGATACCGGTTATCTCCAGATCCTGGTTAAACTTGCTGGCAACGGTAACCGCATCCTGTCCAGTCATGGCATCGGCCACGAAGAGAACTTCAGAGGGTTGAATTGCTGCCTGGATCTCTTTCAACTCACCCATGAGAAGTTCATCAACATGCAGGCGGCCTGCGGTATCAATGATCAGGGTGTCGTAATTTTTTTCCCGGGCAACAGCCACCGCCTGCCGGCAGATATCCACCGGCTTGGTCTCGGTGGTGGATGGATGAACCGGGACGTCAATTTTTCCGCCAAGGATCTGGAGCTGTTCAATGGCTGCGGGGCGATAGACGTCGGCTGGAACCAGGTAAGGTCTTCTGCCCTTGTTCTTGAGCATACGTGCAAGTTTGCCCGAAGTGGTCGTCTTTCCAGAGCCTTGCAGACCAGCCATCATGATGATGACCGGCTGGCGGCCATCAAGGCGAATCTGTTCAGTGTTGCCACCGAGAAGGGCTACCAGTTCCTCATGGACTATCTTGATGATCTGCTGGCCTGGAGATAATGCCTGGCTGACTTCAAGCCCCACTGCCTTTTCGGTAATCGTGGCTATAAACTGTTTGACCACATTGAGGTTAACATCGGCATCAAGGAGTGCCATACGTACTTCCCGCATGGAGTCCTGAATGTTTTCTTCAGTGAGTTTGCCGTGGCCGCGGAGTTTTTTGAAGACCCCTTCCAGCCTGTCTGTTAGATTCTCAAACATGGATGCTTCTATTGTTGCAAAAGTTACAGAAAATTAATAACGTTATTACCTGTAGTAACTGATTGTAATAACAGGAATTAAGTAGAAATATTCAAATATGTCAATGGCCAGAATTAAGCAATAGGACAAGAATATTTGATAAAAATATTTTATTTTAACCTGAAAAGGACGGAAAATACTAAAAAAGGCAAGCTCTGTCAAGCAGGGAACGAGAGGAAACAGAAAAAGGCAGTGATGATATTTCCGAAATGATAAAGTGATTTTTTTTTGTAAATCCATTCAGTACCTGTTCCATACGGGTAAGAAGGCATATATGGTGCTGATAGTACGGAATGTTGATAACGATCGGGCCTGAATATTTTGCAAGAGGCTCACAAAGAGGACATGAACTTTCTTTGCTTCTTGCGAACCAGATTTTGTGTCTTGACAAGGAGGTTACTTTAGTTGAAAGAGTGTTGGGTGTTGAAGGAAGAGTCGGCGTCAATGTGGAGTTTATGATTGGAGGGGAAATAAATGTTGAATAAAGATTTACTTGATATCCTGGTCTGTCCTCAATGCAAGGGGCCGGTCAGGCTCACTGAGGCGGCAGATGGTCTTGTCTGTGAAAAGTGCCGATTGGTGTACGAAATTCGTGATGATATTCCGGTGATGCTGATTGATGAGGCCAGGAGTCTGGAGGGGTAAGAGAGGCAGCTGGCTTTAGGGGTAGATACTGGGAACAAAAAAGGCATGTCCTGAAAGGATCATGCCTTTTTTGTTTACTTATTACGAACTAAAAAGAGGTCGGTCAGGGGTTAATTCCCATCTCTTTTTCCTTCTCATGCACGGCCAGCCTGGTCTTAATCGCGGTGTCAGGGATCAGGCTCATGGAATCGATGCCGCATTCCACCAGGAAGGTGGCGAATTCCGGGAAGTCGGAGGGGCCCTGGCCGCAGATGCCGATCTTTTTGCCGCGCCGTTTGGCGGTGGCTATGACCATGCGGATCATGTCCTTCACCGCGTCGTCACGTTCATCGGCGATGCCGGCAATAATACCGGAATCACGATCAAGGCCGTAAGTAAGCTGGGTCAGGTCGTTAGAGCCGATGGAGAAACCGTCGAAGATATCGGCGAAGGCGTCGGCGGAGATGACGTTACTGGGGATCTCGCACATGACGTAGAGCTCCAGGCCATTTTCGCCTTGGACCAGACCGCACTCGCGCATAACCTCGATGACCTTCCTGCCTTCCGCAGGGGTTCTGCAGAAAGGAACCATCAGCTTGATGTTGGTCAGGCCCATATCGTTACGGGCCTTGAGCAGACCCTGGCATTCCAGCTCAAAGGCAGGACGATATTTGGGGTCGTAGTAGCGTGAGGCCCCGCGCCAGCCGATCATGGGATTTTCTTCCTCCGGTTCGTAGAGGGTGCCGCCTGCGAGGTTGGCATATTCGTTACTCTTGAAGTCGGAGAGGCGGACGATGACATCCTTGGGATAGAAGCCGGCGGCAATGCGGCCGACACCTTCGGCTACCTTGTCGATAAAGAACTGCTTTTTGTCGGTATAGGCACCTGTTTTGGCGTCGATCTGTCTAACGATATCTTTCTTTACCGGATCATTAGAGGTCTTGAGTTCCTCGTAGTTATACAAGGCCAGGGGGTGGAGGCCGATGTGGGAGTTGATGATAAACTCTTCCCGAGCCAGGCCAACGCCATCATTGGGGATCTGGCATTCGGTGAAGGCCTTTTCCGGAATGGCCAGATTCATCATGATCTTGGTCTTGGTGGCCGGCAGGTCGCCAAGGTCTACTCTGTCAATCTCGAACTTGAGCAGTCCTTCATAGACATACCCTTTCTCGCCTTCTGCCGAAGAGGCAGTGATGTCCTGGCCATGGGCGATTTTCTTGGTGCCGTCAACGGTGCCGATAACGCAGGGGATACCCAACTCGCGAGAGATGATGGCAGCATGACAGGTCCGGCCGCCACGGTTGGTGACGATGGCACTGGCGATCTTCATGATTGGTTCCCAATCTGGATCGGTCATGTCGGTCACCAGGACCTCTCCTTTTTTGAAGGAGTGGATGTCCTTAACATCGGAGATGACATTGGCCTTGCCCTGACCGATTTTGGTACCTACTGCTAAACCGGTGGCAAGAATATTGCCCTTCTCCTGCAGCTTGTAGGTTTCCATGACCTTCTTGTCGCTCTGGGAGTGGACGGTTTCGGGTCTGGCCTGGACAATGAAGAGCTTGCCGGTACCGACTTTGACGCCGTCTCCGTCTTTGGCCCACTCGATGTCCATGGCCTTGCCGTAATGGTCCTCAATGATGCAGGCCCATCTGGCGAGCTGGAGGATCTCATCGTCATTGATGACATAAGAGTTCCGCTCTTCCAGGGTGGTGGGGATATTTCTGACTGGATGCGGGGTGTTGGGGTCGTTGTCGTAGATCATCTTGATCTCTTTGGAGCCGATGGTCTTGGAGACAATAGGCCGCTTCCCCATTTTGAGAGTGGGCTTGAAAACGAAGTATTCGTCCGGGTTGACTGCGCCCTGGACTACATTCTCGCCAAGACCCCAGGCGCCGGTGATAAAGACCGCATCTTTAAAGCCTGATTCGGTGTCGATGGTAAAGAGAACACCGGAGCTGGCCGAATCGGAGCGGGCCATCTTCTGGATAACAATGGAGAGATAGACATCAAACTGGCCAAAATCCTTGTCATGACGGTAGGAAATGGCGCGGTCGGTAAAAAGACTGGCAAAGCACTGGCTGCAGTAGTCAAGGATGGCGTCGTAGCCACGGACATTCAGATAGGTCTCCTGCTGACCGGCAAAAGAGGCGTCCGGCAGGTCCTCGGCAGTGGCGGAGGAACGGACGGCAACATCTACATCCTTGCCGTATTCGGCTTCCATCTTTTTGTAGGCATTGATGATTGCGTCTTGCAGATCCTGGGGAAATGCCGCGCCCCGGATAATGGCCCGTACCTTTTTGCCGCGCTCCTGGAGATTGTGAAGGTCATGGGTGTCAAGACCGGCAAGGGCCTCGCGGACAGCATTCTCAATGCCTGCTGATTTGATCAGATATTGATAGGCATAGGCGGTGATGGCAAAACCATGGGGGACAGCAACACCCTGTGAGGTGAGGTGCTGATACATTTCGCCGAGGGAGGCGTTCTTGCCGCCAACCATGGGGACATCGTCAATGCCGATATCATCAAACCAGATAATCAGTTCTTTGTCGTGAGTGTGGCCCATGTGAGTTCTCCTGCTGGGATTAGTTTGTTAAAGTAGAAGGGCTTTTGCCCAATTTTTGTAGATTGTTCCTGCTTGTCTGTTTGTATCCAAGGTTAATATATAAAGAATAGTGTCTATTCGTCAAGGTTTAGCCTGAGATATTGTCAGGAACTTTATTCGGTTGACTTTTTATTCGATTCTATTCCATACTTAAAAAATAAGTAATAAAAAAAGAGTCATTGTAATCACTCTGTCAACGTTTTCGGGATTATCTTTTAGCCGGTCAGTTATACTGCGTGGGCAATGTCGCGTATGCAGTCCTTTCAAGTGATGAGCAGGAGGTAAGCATCATGGAGAAAAAGATCCAGTGGGAAACAGAACTTGCGCAAGCCTTGCAACGATCAAAGGCGGAAAACAGACCGATTCTTCTTGATTTTCACAATCCACATTGAATTGGTTGTCAACAGATGGATACAGTTACGTATCCACAACAGTCCGTTGTTGCATTCATCGAGCATAACCTTGTTCCCTTGCGTGTAGGTTCCGACGCGCAGCCCCTGGCCTCTGATTTTGCTGTAACCTGGACACCGACTTTAGTGATTCTTGACCCTCAAGGGAAAGAACATCATCGGACTGTCGGTTTCTTTGACGCGGAAGCGTTGATTCCCTCGCTTTTGCTTGGTCTGGGCAAAGTAGAGTACGACAGTAATAAATTTAAGGAAGCCCTTGGTTATCTGGAAAAACTTCTTGCGGAATATCCTGAGAGCGATTCAGCGCCGGAGGCCATATTCCTTACCGGTGTCAGTCGGTATAAAAACACCAGCAATCCCCTGCCCCTCAAAGAAGCATATGAACAGTTGCAAAAAATGTATCCGGCAAGCACCTGGACGAAAAGGGCCTACCCGTATCGACTGCTCGGGTGATGTGAATGGTGTATCAGGACGGAGGGAATGATGGCTCCACTCAGCAGAAAATTGTTTCGTGAAATTCAAGAGATGCAGCTCCAGACCGGTCGCATGCTGCGGAATATGTCCTTTACGAGAATGGTCAAGGTCGAATCAGGGCCGTGGCAACCTCCGGTGGATATCTATGAGTCCGATGAGGAAATAACGGTCTATTGTGATCTTGCCGGCGTGATGAAGGATTCACTGGAGCTTCTGGTGGAAGAACATCAATTACATATCAGTGGCAGGAGGCAACTTCCAAGGACGCCGGTCGTGGTTCGTATCCATCAGTTGGAAATTGAATTGGGGGCTTTTGCACGGACAGTGGCATTGCCTGCGATAATTGATGTGGAACAGGTCTCATATTCCTATCTTGATGGAATTCTGGTTGTTTCCCTGAAGAAGAGAGTGGCGAGTCAGATAATAGTCAGGATACGGGTTGAGGATTGAAGTATGAAGACTGAGCAGCCGCAAACAGAGAAACAAGCAGAAAAGAAAGTGGATCCTTCCAGCCTGGCAGTCCCTGAAATCCTTGCCATTTTACCTCTTTATGGTTTTGTCTTTTATCCAGGGATGGGCTTTCCCCTGCAGGTGGGTGATGAGTCGTCCAAACAACTTATTGATGACGCGCTTCTCGGCGACCGGATAGTAGGGCTTGTTTCCACCCGGAAAACAGTGCCGGAAGGCATTGACCATCTTACAGAAGATGATCTGTACCGGGTGGGGGTTGTTGGCTATATCCATAAACTCAGCAAAGAAAGAGAGGGGTATTATCATGTCGTGATCAGTGGTACCAAAAAGATTGAAATAGTAAAGGTTGTGGAGACTACTCCCTATCACCGGGCCACTGTCCGGGAAATCCCCATGGCCTGGAATGAGAGTGCGCAGGGTCAGGCCATGATCCTCAGTCTGCGTACCCAGTTTACCCGGCTTGTTCAATTGACGGAACTGCCAAAAGAGTTGGGACTTACCCTGCATGCCCTGGATAACCCTTTTCATATCAGTTATCTGGTCACTACCCAGCTCAATCTGAAGGTTGAAGAGGAACAGGAAATTCTGGAGATCAGGGATTTTGAAGCACTCCTGAAACGGGTTATGCTGGAACTCAGCAAGCGTCTGGAAACTGTGGAGACCAGTCAGAAACTGCAGGAGTCGGTAAAAAAGGATATCGATGGTCGGCAGCGTGAGTTTTTTCTGCGGCAACAACTGGAGTCCATTCGCAAGGAGCTGGGCGAGGATGGCGAAAAGGTCGAGGTCAAGGAGCTGCGTGAGCGTTTTACGGTCAAGAAACTACCGGAAGAGACGCGGAAGGTGGTGGAAAAGGAGCTTGTCCGGCTGGAGCGGATTTCCCCTTCCTC
>CAITDH010000287.1 GCA_903891045.1 uncultured Desulfobulbaceae bacterium
GTCGTGGTCCGGAGGTATTCCTGGTCCAACCGACGATGCCGTGTTCACCAACGCCCGGGGCCAGTGCGTGATCAGTGCGGACACGTCCTGCGGCAACCTGACGATTTACACCAACTATGCCAGTGTGGACTTTCGCACTTTTCCAGCCTCTGTTTCATAGCTCCCCAACGGTCTGTTTGCGCTGTACGTTTCTTCTGCCGGAGTTGAAAAGGAATTAAAAACCGGTTTTTATCGCTTGACGTTGTCTGCAGCATCTGTTAGCGTACGCGCTAACAGACTAACCAAAGGAGTATCACATGCAGAAACAAAGTGCGGGGTCGGGGTCCGGGGTTCTGATCAGAGGCTCATTAATCACGCTCAAGCGGAAATGCGGAAAGCCAACATGCGCCTGCGCGGACGGCGCGCCGCACACCTCGCCGGCTCTCTCCTATAGCGTCAAAGGCAAGACCCGTATCCTCACCTTGCGCAGTGCCGATGTGCCGGCGATCAGGCAAGCCTTGAACAATTACAAAGTGGCCGCTGCGGAACTTGAGAAAAAGGCGCTCTCGGGCCTTCGGCTCACAACCTTGAAGATCATGAACGCCAAGAGGCGGGCCTGACAAATGCCGGAAGGCCTCGTTGTTTGGAATTCCCTCATTGCGGGGTTCGCCCCGCTTTTCACCGCGCCCACCTTCCTGTTGTTTGGTGAAATGATGAGCGGCTGGGTGTTATGTCCGGGAAGGCACACCGTCACGCGCATCTATCAAATCGCTGAGCCAGCGTTTAAGCGCAGCCACGACCAGTATCATCGGTTCTTCCCCGACGCAGCCTGGGTCTTGCCGGAACTCTGGCGGCACGTCGCCATCACCGCTGTAGCCCTGTTCCAGCCAACCGGCCTTATCCCCGTTGATCTCGACGATACCGTTTTTCACAAAACAGGTCCGAAAGTCGATGGCGCGGGCTGGTGGCGAGATGCCGTGCGCTCGACCAAGACAAAGGTGGTTCATTGTTTCGGCCTGAACCTCCTCATTCTGACGTTCAGAGTCACGCCCCCGTGGGGAGGAGAACCGCTTGGCTTACCGATCAATATGCGGCTGCACAGGAAAAAGGAGAAAACTCTCTTGGAGTTAGCGATGGAAATGCTGGAAGAGACCGCCACGTGGTTTCCTGGCCGCCAGTTTCTTGTTAGTGCCGATGGCTTCTTTGCCCCTCTGGCTGGAGATAAGTTCTTTGACCCCAAAGCCGCCACTCCAGCGGCAAAGAACGTGCTCATCTCAAGAATACGTTGTGATGCGGCACTGAACGCAATCCCAAAGAAAGCCCTCACCCCAAAGAAGGGGCGCCCGGCTACGAAAGGAGAACGGCTCCCTACTCCGGAGAAACTGGCGCATCAGTGCCGGAAATGGAAACAAGTTAAAGTTAACATGCGCGGTCGCGAGGTCCTGCGTCTTGTCGCAGAGTATACCGTGCTGTGGTATCATGTGTGCAAAACAAGACCGGTTAAACTGGTCATCACCAGAGACCCAGACGGCATCGAACACGACGACTTCTTCTTCACCACGGACGTCGACCTCGCGCCTGAAGTCGTCATCGCTCAATACTCAGGGAGGTGGTCCATCGAGGACACTTTCAGAAACACGAAGCAATTCATGGGTGGCCAAGACCCGCAAACGTGGAAACCCAATGGGCCTGAACGCGCGGCAGCCTTCGCGTTCATTGTCTATTCTCTGACCTGGATCTGGTTCATCCAAGCAAAGAAATACAAGAAGACCTGCTGGCTTTCATTGCCCTGGTATCCCTCCAAGTCAACTCCGTCATTTCAGGACACCCTCGCAGCGCTCCGCTCTGTTCTGTGGCACTCCAGAATATTACACAACTCCGCGAAACCTCCGCTCTTTACAAAAACCCTGAACGCCATTGTCAATGCGCTTGCCTACGCTGCCTGACGTGCTAATTTGGTGGCTGAAAAAGTGCGAAAGATCACAGTCCATGACCTTCCACTAAATGCGCCATAGTTAAGCGTTCCGATTGTGACCGGTGTCGAAACCGTGTTGTTCGCCAGATTTGCGTCTAAACTGGCAATCACTTGCAGTTCGATGTAGCCGGCTCCGCGATAACTTCCGCTCGCACTGAGACGAAAGTACGGAACATTCGTTTGAGAACCGGCGACAAGGCTGCTGCTGTTGGTCCAACCATAACTCGCCATGATCGTGCCGTCGGCTTGCTTCAACCATGCGTTAAAGACACAACTGGGTTGAGTCTTGGTGCCAAGGTTCTTTACTCCGACCTTTGAAGACCACCCGATGTCAAAATACGTGCTGTGGGAGTCTAGTGACCATCCGCTCAAGATTCCCAAATCGTATCCTTGGTCTGCTGGTGCGGGATTCACGACCAGCGTTGTCGTCGCCGAGCCCGACTGCCCATCGTTATCCGTGTATGTGAACCGAATGGTATGCGTACCCGCTGACAGATTGCTCGACGGCACGGTTATCGTCGGTAAC
>CAITDH010000288.1 GCA_903891045.1 uncultured Desulfobulbaceae bacterium
GCAACCCCGCCGCCACCGGAATACCAATCACATTATAGGCAAAGGCCCAGAAAAGATTCTGCCGGATATTGCGCATCACCGCCCTTGATAAACGCAAGGCAATAATCACCCCATCCAGGTTCCCTTTCATCAGGACGATATCACCGGATTCGATGGCGATATCGGTGCCGGTACCCATGGCTATCCCCACATCGGCCAGGGCCAGGGCCGGGGCATCATTGATCCCGTCGCCGACCATGGCGGTGCGTAAGCCCTGCTGCCGTAATTTTTTGATCTTATCCGCCTTTTTATCCGGCATCACCTGGGCGATCACCTCATCAATGCCCGCCTGGGCAGCAATGGCCCGGGCCGTAATCTCCTGATCACCGGTAAGCATGATCAGGCGCAACCCCATCTTCCGCATCCTGGCCACCGCCGCCGGCACCTCGGGTTTGAGCTTATCGGCAATGGCTAGCAGGGCCGCAAAGCGGCCATCAACGGCCAGAAACAGCACTGTCTTCCCCTGCCCTGACAAACGGGCAACCTCACTATCGACACCCTCCACTTTAACCTGCCTTTCTGCCAGAAGCTGCCTGTTGCCCAGCAGGATCTCCCGACCATCCACCCGGCCAACAACTCCTCGGCCAGCCAGGGCCTCAAAGCTCTCCGGCTGCTTCAACTCGCATCCCTTCGCCTTCGCCGCTACCACTAGAGCCTCGGCCAGAGGATGCTCGGAAGACTGCTCGACGGAGGCGACTAGCGAAAGCAACCGTTCATCACTCTCATCGTTTGCCACCTTGATCAAATCGGTGAGCTCAGGCCGGCCATAGGTCAGGGTGCCGGTCTTATCAAAGACCAGCACCTGGATCTTTTCCGCCATTTCTAGGGCCTCACCGCTTTTGATCAAAACCCCCAACTGCGCGCCGCGCCCGGTTCCCACCATGATCGAGGTTGGGGTTGCAAGGCCCATGGCACAGGGACAGGCGATCACCATCACCGCGATAAAAAAGCGAAGAGCTACGGTAAAATCCACCCCGCCAAAGAGATACCAGGCCAGACCGGTCAGCACCGCCACGACCATAACCACCGGCACAAAATAGAGGCTGATCCGGTCCGCCATCCCGGCAATGGGGGCCTTAGAGCCCTGCGCCTCCTGCACCGTCCTGACGATCCTGGCCAGCAGGGTGTCCTGCCCCACCTGTTCGGTGCGAACCTGCACCGCCCCGCTTTTATTGAGGGTGCCGCAGGTAACCTTATCTCCTTCGTCCTTGGATACCGGCAGGCTCTCACCGGTAAGCATTGATTCATCCACCACCGTCCGCCCTTTGGCAATCACACCGTCCACGGGAATCCGCTCGCCAGGGCGCACCAACAACACATCTCCGGCCTCAATCTCCTCCACCAGGATCTCTGTCTGTTCCTCGCCCTTGAGCAGGATGGCCTTATCCGGGGTCAACTGCATCAACTTGGCAATGGCATCCGAGGTGTGCGACTTGGAACGGGTCTCCATATATTTACCGAGCGACACCAGGGCAATCAGCACCCCTGCCGATTCAAAGTAGAGATCCATGGCCAGCATCCCCAACCTGTGCGCGTCCCCGCCCAGCATGATCTCCACCAGATTCCAGGTAGAATAGACAAAGGCGGCGCCCGTGCCCATGGCAATCAGGGAATCCATATTGGGCACCCGCCGCAGGAGGGCCGGGATGCCGATCAGATAAAAATTCCGTCCCAGCACCATGATCGGAACCACCAAACAGAACTGGATCAGGGCAAAGCGCAGAGGATAATGATGGGGGTTGATGACGGACGGCATGGGTAGCCCCAGCATCTCGCCCATGGAGACAGAAAGCAGGAGCGCGGCCAGCCCCAGCGACCAGAAAAGCCGCGTCTTCATAGCCGCAAGGCGCAGAAGGGTCTCCTGCCGTTTCCTGGCAAACTGGTCAGACCTGGCCTTCACCGGCCGGGCCTCGAATCCCAGCCTGGCAATGGCCTCGCGGATCTGGCGCTGACTGGTCTGACCCTTGCGGCACACCACTTTCCCCGTCTCAGTCACCAGATTAATTTGGGCCGACGCCACCCCTGCCATCCCGGAAAGAACCTTTTCAATGCGGGTGGAACAGGCGGCACAGTGCATACCGCTGATAGCAAGATCAAGGGTCACATCCTCACCCTCTTCCTCCTGCACCAACTCAAAACCCAGGTCCTTAACCTTACCGGCAATCAGATCAAAAGAGACAACACCCTCGTCCCAAACCAGCTCCATGCTCTCCGCCGCCAGATTAACCGCCGCCCGTTCAACCCCTTCCAGACCCTGCACCACCCGCTCAATACGGCTGGAACAGGCAGCACAGTGCATCCCTTTTACCGCCACGGTTCTTTTTTGATTAGACTGCATTTTCACACCTCGACTCTTTTTCGACGATAAAAAATTTTTATTCCTTGCTCCAATACCAAAGGAAAACATAATTTTATCACTTTATACATCACACCCTATTTACACCACCGCAAAAATTCGAAATATTTCTAACCGTTGGTAACGGTATATAAATTTCCTCTCTAACCCCCATCCCTGTAATCAGGGACAACGAAGGATGAAACTTTTGTAAAAAGTGGTCATAATTACCCTTGC
>CAITDH010000289.1 GCA_903891045.1 uncultured Desulfobulbaceae bacterium
ACCTGGTTTATCAAGAAGATTCTGACTGCTCATGGTCGCCCTGTCTCCTTCTCTTGCGCCCGCAACAGTGAACCATTCTTGGCCTGCGGCTGCACATCCAGAGGCTGCCCATCCTGCAGCTTTTCTCCTCCGCTTACTACCACCTGATCGTTAGGCGCCAGGCCTGCCAGGATCTCAACCTGTCCATCGTAGCGCGCACCTGTTCGCACCAGACGCAGACGGGCAATTTTGGCCGCTCCCGCGTCTTCAATCAGAAACACCCGTTCCATCTGGCCAAAAGAGAACACGGCCTTGTCATTGATTGTCAGAAACTTCTCTTCAGAACCGGTCAGCGTCACCCTGGCAAACTGGCCAGGCCTGATATCAGTGCCAGCCGTTATATTAATCTTTACTGACGCGGTACGTGAGGACGGGTCTGCCGCCGGGGCCACTTCAGCCACCTCTCCGGTCAAGGTCAACTCGGCAGCCGGAATAGAGACGGGCAGGACATCCCCTTTGTGTACCTTGAGAATCAACCCTTCAGGGACCTGGGCCACTACCTGCAAGACCTTTTCATTCTCCAGTTCCAGTAAGGCGATGCCAGGCGATGCCAGATCACCAACGCTGGCGATTTTCCGGGTTACAATCCCGGTAAAAGGGGCGGAGATGGTTGCATACTCAAGCATGGTTTGCGCCTCTTTTTGGGCGGTCTCAGCGATCCTGGCCTGATCCTGCAGCGATTTGACGGTCTCACGGGTCGAGGCCTCTTGTTTCTGCAGCTTCTCCTCCCGCGCCAGATTTCTCCTGACCTGTTCAAGCTGGGCCTGGGCTTGAAGCAACCGGGCCGATATCTCGCCAGCGCTTATCTTGACCAGAAGAGCACCTTTGTGTACCTGTGAACCGAGGACTACCGGCATTTCAACAATCTGCCCGCTTATCCTGGGAGCAATGGTGGCATGCTGGGCTGCTTGTACCGTTCCTACCACTTCAATTTGTGATCTGACATTCTTCGTCATCACTTCCTGCATACTTACCTGCGCTACCGGAAGTTTGGGGGCGGGTTTATTCTCATGTCCCCCTTTGCATCCTGCAAGCGCAACAAGCCCTGCCATCAGTAAATAGCCGACTAAATGTTTTTCTCGTTTCATTGTCTGTTGTTCCTTATCTACTTATTAAAAAAATAAAAAAAATAATTTGAGTATGTTCGTTTTCATGACGCGCACTCTGAAAAGAATATTATGAAGAGGTGTGGTGCGCTATTTTGAAGTTGAAAACTGAACTGTAAACTTGTGGGTATCCTTACCCACAAGCCATCGTTTAAAAATAATGCTACCAGGAAAACGCTGTAACCCGCATAGGAGCTGTGACGAAATGGTCAGCCTCAGATTGCGATCTTTATTTATCCATGGAGCAAGCGACTTAAGCCATTCATGGCCTACGAAATGTAATGGTTATTTCGAATAGCTAAAATTGTGGAAGCCCTGTTGCCCGGCGTAAATCGGCAACAGCCACCCTGATAGCAGCCTTGGCGACAGTCTGCCGTACCTGGGCCTCGGTCAGCCGGGTTTCAATATTCATAAGATCGGAAGCGAGAACAACTCCTTCCTTGAAACGAATCCGGCTTAGACGAGCGCTTTCCAGCGCCTGTTCAAACATCTTTTCAGTAACCTGCAAACGCTGTTTTGCCTGTTTGTAGGCAAGATCCGCCTGTTGTATCTCGAAATCCATGGTCAACTCAAGTTTCTGCTTTTCAGCCGCTAATCTGGCAACTTTAGCCCGGGCACTCGCGATGTCTGCCTCTGTTTTTCCACCGGTAAAGAGGGGATAATTGACCCGAACCCCACCCATCCAGGAATCTCCCGAGCCATGCAGGACAACCCCTCCATCATATTGATAGTGGGCCAGACCATCGACCGTGGGGTATCGTCCTCCCTCAGCCATCCGCAATTCTGCCTCTGCCGCCTCAATCTGCCCTTCAATTCCTTTGAGTTCCGGACGTTTTCCATAACTGCGATCTTCCGGCAATTCCTGTTCGCTTTCCTGGACGGTATCAATAAATACCTGTCCCTCCCGCAGGCCGAGAAGACCCAAAAAGGCCTTGCGGGCAAGCTCTAGACTATGCTCCGCTAAAATCAAATTTTCCCTGGCCATGGACTCCTGCACCTCGATATTCAGCAGATCAGCCTTGAGCAGATCGCCGGCCTCAAAGCGTGCCCGGGCCACAACCAGAGAGGTCCCTATCGCCTTGATTGATGCCTGATGCGCCTCCAGCATGTCCATAGCCTGGGCAATGGTATGAAAGGTGCGTACTACCTCAAAACCAAGCTGGGCGGATACCGCGACTTGCTGCATCTCTGATACCGCAACCCCGGCCTCCGCCGCCTTTACTCCGGCCTGATCACGGCCGCCATTATAAAGCCGATATTGCAGGCCCGCCCGCAGGTTCAGATCATCGGTACGGCCTGGGTTGTTAAAATCAATGGATTGATCAAACTTCCCCTGATTGAGGATATTACCAAAGGAATACGTGGGATTATTGGTCTGAGCATATTCAGCGCTGAGGCCAATCTGGGGATAATAGCTGACCTTGACCTGATTAACCATGGCCTTAGCCGCCTCGATCCTCTGGGTTGCCACCTGACTATCCGGACTATGGGTCAGCGCAAAATGTACGGCCTGACGAGCTGTCCAAATAGCCGGTTGAGCTGATTGAGAATATCCTTCAACTGCAAAAATAGGAGAGGCATAACCGATCAGAAAAAATGATAAAACAAGATAGACTCTGTACATAACTATTATTTTCCTAAAAAATCCGCATTCCCTTTTAGGGGGACGTTCATGATGTTACCCTGTTATCGTTTTTTGAACGCTGATTTATCAAACGATAACTCCTCTTTGTCTTAAGATGGAAGTCAAATAAAGACGAATTTTCCTATTTTACCATATTTTAGCTGACATGGAACGGAAAACTATTACCCTCTGCACTGTGGATTTTTATCATAAGTAAGCAAGCGTTATGTGCCACTGTCATGATGCTGTTTGTTTTTTTATTTGAAAAGCGGGTACGGTTTAAGGTATATTAAAATCATTTTGAGACTGTTAATCCTGCCTGGAAAGTGTGTATTTGTTTAATATTGCATTATATCTTGAGGGTAGGCCTGTGAAGCTGATGAGGCAAATTTTATTTTCAGGAATCGTTCGTTTTCTGGTAAGTTCAAGCTGTCTTTCAGGATTGCCATACGTTTTTTAACAAGAGTGGAAAGGAGAGCACAATGAGTGTTGATGAAGATAAGATTACCAGTCTATTGAGTGAAGGCCGTATCTTCGAGCCCCCGCAGGAAGGACGCGAGGCTGCTCATGTGGGAAGCATGGAGGCCTATAAGGCTGCATACCGCCGTTCCATGGAGGACCCTGAAGGGTTTTGGGCGGAACGTGCCGAAGAACTGGTCACCTGGGACAAGAAATGGGATAAGGTTCTTGAGTATGATTACAATAAGCCCGAGATTAAATGGTTTCAGGGCGGTAAACTAAACATCTCCTCTAACTGTCTTGACCGCCATCTGACGAACGGACGGCGCAACAAGGCGGCCATCATCTGGCAGGGCGAGCCGGAAGAGGATGTCCGGGTTTATACCTATCAGATGCTCTATACTGAGGTCTGCCGGATGGCCAATGTCCTGAAGAAAAAGGGCGTGAAGAAGGGCGACCGGGTTGCCATTTATCTGCCTATGATCCCGGAGCTGGCGATCTCTTTGCTGGCCTGTGCCCGTATTGGTGCCATTCACTCGGTGGTCTTTGCCGGGTTCTCGGCGATCGCCCTCAAGAGCCGGGTTCAGGATTGTGAGGCCAAGGTGTTGATTACCGCCGATGCCGTGTTGCGTGCAGGCAAGACCATTCCCCTGAAGCCCAATGCTGATCTGGCGCTGGAAGAGTGTGAAACCGTCAAGGATGTCATTGTGGTCAGACGGGCCGGCAATGATATCCCGATGCAGGCTGGCCGGGACACTTGGTGGCATGATGAGGTGACAGGTGCTGATATCTCCAGTACCTGTGTGCCTGAGTCCATGGATGCCGAGGATGTCCTTTTTATTCTCTACACCTCCGGTTCCACTGGCAAGCCGAAGGGCGTGGTGCATACCACCGGCGGCTATCTCACCTATGTCATGCATACCTGTCAGTGGGTATTTGACCTGAAGGATAATGATGTGTACTGGTGTACCGCCGATATCGGCTGGGTTACCGGCCATTCCTATATCCTTTATGGCCCTTTGGGGATGGGTGCCACGTCCTTGATGTTTGAGGGCGTTCCTTCCTATCCTGGCCCGGACCGTTTCTGGAAGATTGTCGAGAAGTTCCAGGTCAATATCTTCTATACCGCCCCCACGGTGATCAGGGCCCTGATGCGGGATGGTGAGGAGCCTACCCAGCGCTATGACCTCTCCAGCCTGCGGATCCTTGGTTCCGTTGGCGAACCGATCAATCCCGAGGCCTGGATGTGGTATCATGCCAATATCGGCAAGGGGAAACTGCCCATCGTTGATACCTGGTGGCAGACTGAGACCGGCGGAATCATGATTGCTCCGCTGCCGTATGCCACCCCTTTAAAGCCTGGTTCCGCCACCCTGCCTCTGCCGGGTATTGATGCGGCCATCTATACGGAAGAAGGCCATGAGGCCGGCCCCAATGAGGGCGGCCATCTGGTTATTCGCAAACCCTGGCCTGGTATGCTGCGCGGGGTATTTGGTGATCCCGAGCGGTTTAAGAAGGCCTATTTCAGTCGTTATGCAAATATCTATGACCCTGAAGACGGTGCCCGCCGCGATGAGGATGGCTATTTCTGGATCATGGGACGTCTCGATGATGTTATTAACGTCTCCGGTCATCGGCTGGGAACCGCCGAGATCGAGTCGGCCCTGGTGGCCCATCATTCGGTTGCAGAGGCTGCGGTTGTTGGGATGCCGCATCCGATCAAGGGTCAGGCCATTTATGCCTTTGTCACGGTGAAGTCCAATGTGGAACAGACCCCTGAGCTGCTGGTTGAGTTGCGGGCTCATGTGCGCAGCGAGATCGGCCCGATTGCCTCGCCCGATGCCATCCAGTACGCGCCTGGACTGCCCAAGACCCGTAGTGGCAAGATCATGCGCCGGGTCTTGAGAAAGATCGCTGCCAATGACTTTGAAAACTTTGGCGACACCTCGACCCTGGCGGATCCATCTGTGGTTGAGGATCTGATCAATGGCAAGAAGGCCCTGGCCAAGAAGTAGTTTGATTGTTGGTGAACGATGAGGCGAGGCGGGGTTTTCCAGAGAGGAAGCCCCGCCTTGTTGTTTTGCAGCTATTAACGGGCAGGGAGAGTGAATGAATGGCAACTTTCAAGGGAAGCGATGTCCATGTTGTTGCCCCGGATGTGGCGATCTCATTTTTCAAGGGGATCATGCCCTTCAACACCTTGGACGCAGAAACACTGAGTGATCTTGCCCGCCATTGCCGCATTGATTTCTTTCCCAAAGGAACCAGGATCCTGACTGCCGACACCACCGAGCTGACCCATCTCTATCTGATCCAGCGCGGCGGGGTCAAGGCCTTTCTCGAAGACGACAACGGTGAGGTAACCCTGAAGGACTTCCGGGGGGAAGGCGCCTCTGTCGGGGCCCTGGCCATCATCCGCGGTACTCGTGCCAATCTCAATATCGAGACCGTGGAGGATACCTTCTGTTTCCTTCTGCCCCGGGAGATCTTTCTTGATCTCATTGAAAAACAGGCAGGTTTTGCCCATTATTATCTGAAGAGTTTTTCAGAAAAGATTGTCACCACCGCCTATAGTGAGCTCCGTCATCACAAGGTGGCGCCGCGCAGCAACGAGGATCTGTATCTATTCTCGATCAGAGTTGGCGATCTGGTGAAGACCTTGCGCAAGGTCGCGGCCAGTGCCACCATTCAGGAGGCCGCCGCCTTCATGTCTGAGTATCGGGTGGGGTGCCTGCTGGTTCATGACACGATTGATGAGGAAGAGATTGTCGGCATTATCACCGACCGTGATCTTAGGTGCAAGGTGGTGGCGGCCGGGCTGGATTATAAAGAGCCGGTTGCGACCATCATGAACAGCCCGGTGCAGACCGTACTGTCCCAGTCCCTTTGTTTTGATGTGTTGTTGAAGATGATGGCCACCGGGATTCATCATCTGGCGGTGGAGCGTGGCGGGCGGGTCATTGGGGTGATTACTTCCCATGATATCATGCTCCTGCAGGGACACTCGCCCTACTATCTGTTCCGGGAGATTCGCGCCCAGCAGCAGATTGCCGGGCTTTATCCCCTGGCTCAGAAGATTCCGGAGGTGATTCGGGGATTGATCGGGGAAGGGGCCAAGGCCGGTAATATCACCCAGATGATTGCCATTCTCAACGATTATATCCTGGGACAGATGTTGACCCTGCTCGAAAAAGAGATGGGGCCGCCGCCGGTGCCGTACTGCTGGCTGCTCCTTGGTAGTGAGGGGCGGCGCGAGCAGACCTTCAAGACCGATCAGGATAATGCCATCCTCTATGCCGATCCGGTGGATGAGGCTCAGAAACAGGCGGCGGAGACCTATTTTGCGGCCTTTGCCGCCAAGGCCATTGATCATCTGGTCAACTGTGGCTATCCGCTCTGTCCCGGTGAGATTATGGCCATCAATCCGCTCTGGTGTCAGCCTTTATCGGTATGGACCCATTATTTTGACCATTGGATTGCCGCACCCGAACCGCAGGAACTTCTTAATTCCATTATCTTTTTTGACTTTCGCGCCGGATTCGGAGAGACTACGCTTGCTGAGGAGCTGCGGGCCCATCTGAACCGGCAGATAGCAGGGCGGGATCTTTTCCTGTTCCATCTGGCCCGTCAGTGCATGGAAACCCGGGTGCCCCTTTCTTTTTTCAAGAATTTTATTGTGGAAAAAGATGGGGAGCATAAAAACCGGCTGGATATTAAACGGCAGGGATTGACCCCTTTTGTTAATTTTGCCCGGGTGCTGGCCCTGAAATTCGGGGTGAAAGAGACCAATACCCTGGCCCGTCTGAAGGCCCTGATGGAAGGAGAACAGATTCAGGGGGAGTTGTGGTCAGCGGCGAGCGAGGCGTATGAGCTGCAGATGCAGCAGCGTCTGGTGCATCAATTGCAGCAGATTGAGGTGGGAATTCTTCCTGATAACCATATCGATCCGGCGGATCTTTCTGATCTGGAACGGCGGATGCTCAAGGATGCCTTTGCGGTGATAGAAAGGCTGTATGGTGTGCTGGAGCGGATGTATCCGGTGATGTGATGGTGAATCTCTTCAAACCAAATACCTGGTTTGCCCCTCCGCATCCGCTCATTATCCAGAATCGGGAGGCCTTTGCCCGATTTGATCAGTCAAAGCCGCTTACCGAATACACCTTTGTGGTCTGTGATACCGAACTGACCGGTTTTGACCGGAAACGGGACGAGATCATCTCCATTGGCGCCGTTCTGATCCGGGATCTGCAGATTGATCTTGGCGCCACGTTTCACCAGTATATCAGGCCGCGGAATATCGAGCATACCCAGGCCACCCTGATCCACAGGATTACCCCGCAACAGTTGGCCCTGGCGCCTCCACTGGCGGAGGTGCTGCCTGCCTTTGTGGAGTTCGCAGGGAGCAGCCTCATGGTGGGCCATTTTCTACCCCTTGACATGGATTTTTTGAACAGGGCTGCCCGCAAGGTTCTTGGTGGCACCCTGTCCAATCCCGGGATTGATACCATGCGTATGGCCCAGGGGTATCAACGGGTGCTTACCGGCCATTTTCAGGAAGAGGAAGAGCGTTCATGCAGTTATGTCCTTGAAGATCTGGCCAAAGAGTATCATCTTCCCATGTTCAAGGCCCATGATGCCTTCGAGGATGCGATGCAGACGGCCTATCTCTTTCTCTTTCTTCTCAAGAAATTCAGGAAAGGCGGCCTGTTGACCTTAAAGGATATCTATCAGGCCGGAAAGGTCGGAAATATGTGGTATTGATTCTCATAAGATTGTCTTGCTTTACGTGGAAGCGGCGATAATGCACTTGACGCCATGCAAAATAAGACTATGCTATAAAGTTCTTTACCTTTTCAAGGTGTCTGGTATGTTTTTATGCGGTTGTTTACAAAATAAATAAATTAACTCTTATAAAGAGAAGGA
>CAITDH010000290.1 GCA_903891045.1 uncultured Desulfobulbaceae bacterium
AATTTTTTTTTTTGTGCGTTGAAATTTCTTTTACCGGTTGTTGGCCGCAACCCTCGGGCATTGCTGGCTGTTGCGGGACAGCGAGGAGTTGGGCGAACCGCCATGACGATGGCCGCGGTTCAGCTTGGTGCCTCGGAGGATATGAACGAATCGTTGAAGCATCCAAAGGCGCACCTGCGCGCCCTAAAAGCGCTCCGGTGCGCCAGGGAGAACCGTTTGATTCCTGAGAAATTTCATCGCACACGGGAAATTTCAACGCACAGCAGGAAATTTTGATCGCACCACGACAGGCTTTTCAGACACTGCAAACTCGGCCGTTGCCGACGTAGGAGGCTGACGGACTGAGCCCGGACACTTGCGTGTACCTTTAACGCATTTGCGGCGTACGTCGTGGTCACGCCGTTGTCGGTCGGCGTGGTGCGGTTGCCGGCGGCGGCATTGGCGTAGCCCACGGTTTCCGCGGGGTCGCACGGCGTCGTATCGGGACTCGTGGCGTCATACAGCGTCTGCGTCACCTGTCCGATGTTGTCGTAAACCCCATATTGCCGCCACCAATCAGGGTTGTCCGGGCTTTCTGATACCTTCCACAATCTGTTTCACTTTCTCCTGACGGGAAGCAGAAACCCCTGACTCGCGCAGTAATTGGTCAAGTTCTGTTTGGTCTTCCGGCCTAGCCTTGTAGCGATTGAGCACCAACAGATCGAGACGCGAGGCAATCTCCCGTTCAACATTTCGCAGCTTGCTCTGAAGGTAAGCCCACTTGTCTTTCTTCTTGTGTTCCTCCCACGCTTTCTCATTTGCAGCGCGGTCGCGGTCCGGCCGAGGAATAAACCTTCTCCGGCGTTGAGGATCATTAGGATCTTCATTTCTTTCAATCGCAGCAAGAAGTTCCAACCACTTTCTCGCCTCCTGTTTACGGCCTAGAAGATCTCCGAACACTTTTTCAACTGGAAGGTGCGCAATTTGGTACAGCGTTTCGATGGCGCTTTCGAGGTCGTTCGTGGACTTGGTTCTCTCGTATTCCTTCAGTTTCTGTCTGGCCTGATCAATAGGTGTTGGCATGGTGTCTGTAATCTCCTTCTGGTTGTTAGTGGTTGACTGTGGGGCGGCGGACGGCGCAAAAGCCGCCATGGCCAATGCACACAGTACATGGTAATAAAAGTTTCCCCTTCTGTTCTTCATGGTTACAAAAGATCCAGTCCACTATCGTCGTCATATATGTGTATCGGACCAACTGTGTCGCCTGCTTTCGAGCAATTCAAAGTCACCTGATCTTGTAACAAGTTATGCTGCTGGGTGACATCTTCGATCCATATCCAGGCTTGTGTTTCGACGACGCGAGCGTAAGTAGAGATTTCCCATATCCGGCTGCCTGCGGCAAAGGGGGGCTGAACGCCCCCTGGGTATCCAGAGTATACGGTCTCCGGGAATTCGGCCAGTGTTCCAAGACCTTGTTTCACCGTCATAGTGAAGGGTAACGGACCCTCGTTGGGGTGGTGTCCCTTGTCCGGAATAAGAGCATAGTAACCAGAGTCTTG
>CAITDH010000291.1 GCA_903891045.1 uncultured Desulfobulbaceae bacterium
CTTGTTGTTGTTTGCTGGTTAAATGTTGAAATTTTTTATTAATTTTCCTTAGTTATTCATCCTATCATAACTTTTATTATGTCTCAATTCCAGAAAAAAGTCGAGCTCGTTCGATCCGAGGTCATTGCCAGGGATGTCGTTAGGCTCACTTTTAACGCCTTGGAAATTGCAACGGCGGCTCTACCCGGTCAATTTGTGATGATTCAAATTGGCTCTGGCAAGGACCCATTGCTCAGACGTCCTTTCTCTATCCATCAGACTAGCAGTGAAGGCTACCTGCAGATTCTTTTTAAAGTGGTGGGCCGGGGTACGGAATTGCTTGCCCAGTACCGGGTTGGTGAGCAGTTGTCACTCCTTGGCCCTCTGGGGAAAGGTTTTGTCCTTGGTGAGCCAAGCAAGGCCTGCCTAGTGGGTGGTGGCATGGGGATAGCCCCCATGCTCTTTCTCGCCAGTCGTTTTCAGCAACTGACTACGCAGGGAGTGGTGCCTAAGGTGATTCTTGGTGCTCGGAATCGTGAGGAACTCCTGCCGCTCATTGGTGATTTTGAGGCGTTGGGCCTAGAGGTGTTGGCGGCCACTGATGATGGCTCGCTTGGTCATCATGGTCTGGTTACCGATGTCCTGAAAATCATAAATCTCGGTTCGGATTTCACTGTCTTTAGTTGTGGCCCCAGGCCGATGATGGCGGCGATTCATCATTTATGCCTGAAAGAGGACATCCGCTGTCAGGTCTCGGTGGAGTCGGCAATGGCCTGCGGCATGGGGGCCTGTCTAGGCTGTGCCGTCCCCCTGAAGGCTGGCGGGTATGCTCATGCCTGTTCGGATGGACCGGTTTTTGAGGCAGGAGAGTTGTTATGGAGCCTGTAAAAATGAAGAAAGATGAGGTTGATCTGCGGGTTACCATTGGCAGCCTTTCGTTGCAGAATCCGGTGATGACCGCATCCGGGACCTTTGGTTATGCCCGTGAATTTGAAGATTTTGTTGATTTACGGCGTCTTGGGGCGGTGGTGGTTAAGGGAATATCCCTCAAACCGCGTTCCGGCAATCCGCCGCCGCGGATTGTTGAGACCGCTTGCGGCATGCTCAATGCCATCGGTCTGGAAAATGTAGGAGTGGATCGTTTTATCAGCGACAAGATGCCCTATCCGTCAGCCCTTGGAGTTCCGGTTATTGTCAATATCCTTGGTGATTCGGTCGAAGAGTACAGCCGGATTGCAGAACGGTTAGCAGGGGTTGAGGGCGT
The DNA here is from genome assembly GCA_903891045.1 of uncultured Desulfobulbaceae bacterium. GTDB lineage: Bacteria > Desulfobacterota > Desulfobulbia > Desulfobulbales > Desulfocapsaceae > UBA2270. The sequence continues at coordinate 1,244 of CAITDH010000291.1, forward strand.
AGCTGCCATTGAAGTGAACATCTCCTGTCCCAATGTTAAGAAGGGTGGGGTGGCCTTTGGCACAGATCCGAAGATGGTCGCTGTCGTTACTGCGGCAGTGAAACAGAGTTGTCAAGTTCCTGTTATTGTCAAACTTTCCCCCAATGTCACCGATGTGACCGTGGTGGCCAAGGCTGTACAGGATGCCGGAGCGGATGCCGTTTCATTGATCAATACCCTGATCGGCATGGCTATTAATCTTACTTCCCGGCGTCCCCGGCTTGCCAATATCATCGGCGGTCTGTCCGGGCCTGCCATCAAGCCGGTGGCCCTACGCATGGTCTATCAGGTTGCCCAGGTTGTGACCATTCCGATCATCGGAATTGGTGGAATTACAACCGCCGAGGATGCCATGGAATTCATGCTGGCCGGGGCCTGTGCGGTACAGATTGGGACAGCTAATTTTGTAAACCCCAGGGCCATTGAGGATGTGGTCGATGGGATTGCCACCTATGTCCGCGAACAGCAACTGGGATCGGTGCGTGACTTGATTGGCGCCTTGCGGGTGGGATAGGAGGAACAGGGGTATGACAGATTCCTTGTCCAGCAATAAAAAGCCTGGATCTCCTTGGGTAACGGTTGCATCTTATGCCCGTCTTCTTTTTCGTCCGGATACGCCCTGGACTGTGAAGGGGATTCTGGTCGTGGCTATTTTATATCTTCTCTCCCCCTTTGATCTGGTGCCGGACTGGATTGTTGGTCTTGGTCTGCTTGATGATCTTGCCATTGTGTCTTTACTGGTGGGGCTGGCGATTCGACTTGTCAGTCAGACGCCCCTTGTATCTCCTGAGAATAATAAATGAATAGAACAGACAACATGCACCGCATCTGTGTCTCCATTGCCAGGGCAACTGTTGAGGAAGGTTTGGCTGTGGCCGAGGGTATCTGTTCTTTGGCCGATGTGATTGAGATCCGGCTTGACCATCTCCAGGATATTTTCGTTTCACCTTTTATTGCCCATCTGACCAAACCCCTGCTCTTTACTAACCGCCCGATCTGGGAAGGCGGGGGCTTTGCCGGAGATGAAGAGGCGAGGATCGCCCCGCTTATCGAGGCAGCAAAACAAGGGGCTGATTATGTCGATCTGGAACTCAAGGCCCCCACGGCTTCGCAAAAGGCATTGCTGGAGGCGGTGGAAAGCTCTGCCGGTCGTTTGATCCTCTCCTGGCATAATTTTCAGGAAACTCCCACGAGGGAGGAACTGGTAGGCCGTCTGGCCATGATCCAGGATAAAGGGGCGCATATTGCCAAGATTGTGACAATGGCCCATGATTATCATGATGTCCTGCGGGTGCTTCAGCTCCAGGAAGAGGCTGTCAGGATGGAGATCCCGCTTATTGCCTTTTGTATGGGCAGCCCTGGGGTTGTCAGCCGGGTGGCAACGGTTGAGCTTGGCGGCTACATGACCTATTGTGCCGTAAATGAAGATGAGGCCACGGCGCCTGGTCAGCTCTCGGTCGCCGTCTTGCGGCAGATAGAGGCCTTGATGCAGAAGAAGGGATCACATTAAATGACGATGATAATCAATGGGCGGACCGCGCTCTATGGGATTATAGGCAATCCGGTAAGCCATTCTCTCAGTCCGGCCATGCACAATGCGGCGTTTGCTGACCTCGGGGAAAACAGGGTGTATCTGCCGTTTCCGGTTCTGGATCTGGAGGCAGGAGTTCAGGGTTTGAAAGCGTTGGGCGTGCAGGGAGTGAGTGTGACTATCCCGTACAAAGAGGCGGTCATTCCCCTGCTTGATGAGATTGATAGTGTGGCCAGACAGATCGGGGCGGTGAATACCCTTGAGATCAAGGATGTCAGCGGCAAAAAACATCTTTGTGGCAGCAATACTGATTGGGTGGGTGCCAATCGTGCTCTGGCCGAAAAGGTGTCTCTGCGGGGAGCGTCGGTTGTTCTCCTTGGTGCCGGTGGTTCGGCCCGGGCCATTGGTTTTGGCCTGCAGCAACAGGGGGCGCAGGTTGTCCTGTGCAGTAGGACCGAGTCACGCGGCCGGGCCATGGCTGCGGATCTGGGCTGTCTCTGGTGCCCTTTGGCTGATGTCGACACCTTGCAGGGAGACGTCCTGATCAATGCCACCTCAGTGGGGATGCAGCCGGAGAGTGGTGTCAGCCCTGTTGCTCCAACCATCCTTTCTCGCTTTCAGGTGGTGATGGATATCGTCTACGCCCCGCTTGCAACCCGGCTGCTGAGAGAGGCGGAGGCGGCTGGCTGTCAGGTAATTAATGGGCTGGAGATGCTGCTCTATCAGGGAGTCGCGCAGTTTGAACTGTGGACGGGTAAATCTGCTCCGGTAGAGCTGATGCGTCAGAAATTGTATCAGGCGACTGGGAATGTGTTGGGCATTAAAAGTGAACAAGAAAAAAGGTAAGAGATGAAAGAGATAGTTCCCGTAACAAGTGTTGATGCTACCATTGCGGTGCCCGGTTCCAAGAGTTTGACCCAGAGGGCGCTTATTGCCGCGGCCCTGGCTGATGGCAGAAGTCGGCTGCTTGGCCCGTTGACCAGTGAAGACACCGACTATACCTCAAAGGCCCTGGGGCAGATGGGAATTTCCGTTCATAAAGAAAAAGATTTATGGCAGGTGGAAGGCAATGGCGGCCGGATTTCCACTCCGACCGGCGAAATTTATCTGGGCAATAATGGTACTGCCACCCGGTTTCTGACCTCTGTTGCTGCCCTGGGTCATGGCCTCTTTACCATTGATGGTGAAGAGCGGATGCGTGAGCGTCCCATCGGCCCACTAATGGAGGCGCTCAAGGGTTGGGGCGTCGATATCAGTTCGGTTGCGGGCACCGGTTGTCCCCCTTTGCGGATCAACAGTCATGGTCTGCAGGGCGGAGAGACTGTTTTACCGGAAGGCAAGAGCAGTCAGTATCTTTCATCCCTCCTGCTGGTCGCGCCCTATGCGGCGCATCCGGCAATTCTCCAGGTCAGGGGCGAAGTCCTGTCAAAACCTTATGTAGCTATGACCCTTTCCGTTATGGCCGATTTCGGCATTGAGGTTGATTGCAATCAGGACTTGACCCGGTTCGTGATTCCCCAGGGCTGCTACCGGGCCATGGAATATGAGATTGAAGGGGATGCCTCCAATGCCTCCTATTTCTGGGCTGCTGCTGCCATTACTGCCGGTCGGGTAACAGTGAGCAATGTGCCCGTGCCTTCTCTGCAGGGGGATGCGGGGCTTGTGCCCTTGCTGGCCCGTATGGGTTGTGAGATCAGCCGCGAAGGCGGAGGGATTATGGTTCAGGGCCGGGAACGTCTTGAGGGGATCACTGTTGACATGGGAGATATGCCGGATGTAGTGCCCACCTTGGCGGTGGTGGCTGCCTTTGCCCATGGGAAAACGGTTATCAAGAATATTGCCCATCTGCGGATCAAGGAGTGCGATCGTCTGAGTGCGGTGGTTACGGAGTTGACCAGAATGGGGGCTCGGGTCGAGGAACAACAGGACAGCATGATCATCCATGGTGATGGTGGGGCCAGGCTGCATGGCGCGATTATTGATACCTACAAAGATCATCGGATGGCCATGAGTTTTGCGGTGGCGGGTCTTAAGGTGGCCGGGGTGCAGATACAAGATGAGGGCTGTGTTGCCAAATCTTTCCCTGATTTTTGGGAGCGTTTCAGCTTGCTTCCCTGATTTATGGTAACCAGATCAGAGCTTACAATGAGGGCAAATGAAGTTTTGTTAAATCTGCCATTCACAGTCTATATACGTAATAGATCCTATTTCTTCTTTTAAATTGTAGTGTTACCTGTCTCTATTTTGGGTCATTTAGTACCCAGATGTCAAGTTTTTCCTCCGATGGTAGCTCCGTCAAGGGCCAATTCTGAGAATGGGCCTAACAAATGCTCGTCGGAGGAATTGGTTCTTGGCGGAGCGGGATTATACCGCAGTTTTTCATTCCAGTTGATTTGTCGATGTCTGTCTCATAACCACCTCCATAGCTTTGAAATAATCACGCTGGGCTTTTAGGTTCAACAACTTACTGTAACGCTGGGTTGTCTTGATTTTTGAATGGCCAAGCAGCTCCTGAATCGAAACGATATCAGCATCAGCATTCAGCAATTGGGTGGCCATCGTATGCCGGAACCTGTGGCAAGTTACGGCAACACCACTTTCCTGAGCATAATGCTCTACCCGTTTCTGTACAGCACGGACAGAGATCGGCTTTCTGCTGCAGCGCCCCTTCTCAGCCAGGAAGATCTGCTTCTCACCAGTTCTTGGTCTCTTTCTCAAGTACTTTGCCAAGGCCACTGCTGCATCATTACTGATATACACGATTCGATCTCTGGCACCTTTGCCGGCTTTGACCAGAATTGTGTTGCTGGAAACAGTGGCGGTACTGCCGCACCAAGGTTCGTGAACTAACGAAACTCGGGACTCACTTGCTAACTGCCATCTCCGTTGGCTTAAGCAGAAAAGGCCCCTGGCGACTCTCACGCACGCTGGCTACCCAAACTGGTATGACCAATCAATGGCTCAAGGATCAAGGGTTGCTGTCTGTCAAAGATCTGTGGGTGAAGATTCATTACCCGGCTACGGCCCGGTAATCTCTGGGAACCGCCTAGTGCGGACCCGCATGCTAGGTGGTGTGGGGGCTGGGGGAGAAAAACCCCCGGCTACCCGATTAGGCTTATTGTTTGCTTAAATTTAAAACAACTCCAAATCGCAAGTTCTTGGAGACTGAGACATCATCTTTTGAAATTCTTTTTGGGCCTGTGCTTTAGTCGCCGGCCAAACCTCGGTCTTTGAGTACACTGCTTTCATAGCCTCAAAAACTTTTTTCGCTGAAGTACAAGTCTGGTTTTGGACAAGCTCCATATAAACCCATTGAGTATACAACTGCATTACTGCGCCTGCATTTGCGCTTAGTCCAACCGTTTCAAACTCACTGATTGCCTTTTCATAGTAAGTGCGCATATCAGGAAATTTATTTAACTTTCCATTTAAGCGAGCAATCGCCCAATAGGCGTTAGCCATCTGCGATGGATCAATCGAAATCTCTAGCGCCTTCTTCGCATGTATTAGCGCTTTTTCATGCCACAGAAACAATTCATTTTCATTTGCCAGCATCAGTCTATCTGCGAACTTCAATTCATTAGGGTGCATATCACCAAAGCGCTCTATCTTCTCAATTAGTGCTATTTTTTGCGGTGTAAGGCTTTGAGCCTGTGCTTGTGCAGCGATAGGGTTTCCTGTCCAGTCTAGAGAGGATACTTGTGCTGAGAGTTGAACCAATGTGTCTAGATCTTTGCGAAATGAGTCCGACTTAGCAGACTGGTCTTTTTGGGGTTGGACAATAATTTTGTCATAGACAGTAAAAGCACCAATTAAAATCGATAATACTAATGCCAAGATGCCACCGTATTCAGACAGGTGCTGCCTTAATCCCTTGGTTTTCTCTTGTTCTAATTTACCTTCCAGGGTTGCTATGCGCTCACCAATGGCATCTACCCTTTCATCAAGACGGAATAAAAACTGCCTTTCATCATCAGACATAACGATCTCTCCTCGAAAATCCTCTCACAATTGTTCTATTTACGCCTAACGGTGAAATAACCTGCCGGCCGAGGTGCTGCCCACCTTTTAAGAACGCGGCTATTTCCGGTCAGGTTTATTGATTTGTTCGGTAGCAATTTTGACAGTTTCTTATCTTTCGGGTACCGCCTGTCCTGCGGAGCGCGCCCTAGCGAACTCGGGCAGGGGGTTTGTGCGGTTGGCATATTTTATGAGGTTTGGCGCTGTGTAATTTGTGTCCTGCATGCGCTGCTTTACGTCCTCGTGTACGTACTCCCATGTGTTAACTCCACGGACGTCGTTTGCCTCCCGCGCCTGATCGATCTGCCGCTCAAACTCGCCGAGCAACTCATATCCCTCCGTCATTGAGTTTTGCAGACCGCCGAGGGGCGACGGATGGGCGATCTGTTTGACGTATTCGTCGTTGAACTCTAGTTTGCACAGGTTTTTCACACGATCCACCATCCAAAGGAACGCGATGTCCGATAAGCCCGCGTCTGCGTAACCTCCGCCTATGTTCGAATGGACGCCAGCAAACCACGCTTGCTCAAGCCAGTTCCTGTTCTGATCCGCGTCTTCCTTCGATTGCTCCCAGAGCGTCGGCGCGAAAGGCTTACGGCGTTCGTCAATTGCTAGGGCGTGCAACGCGTTTTTGACGTGGCTGCTCAGCGTCACGTCGTGGAATGCGTACTTGTACGCCGAAAACTTCTCAAGTAATCCGATGGGGATGCCGAGCGCGCCCACAGTGTCCCAGACGCCGACACACTTTATGTCTACGTCGTAGGAAAAACTTTCGCGGAACTTGACCGCAGCGTCCGAGTTGGGGTGCTTCGCCGGATCACGGTCGCGATATAGGCTAAACGCTTCTTTGGCCATGCTCGCGTATTCTTGGCGGAGTACGCCGGAATTGCGGATCAGCCCCGCGAGGCTACGCGCTGTGTACGCGCCGCGGCTGAACCCGAAGAAATAAAGTTCATCCCCAAAGTTGAAGTTGTTTACCACGAACTCGTAGCACTCTAGAATGTTACGGTCTAATCCTTCGCCAAACGCGCCGCCTAGCAGTTTGTCGAGCGCGTTGCCAGAGCCCACGCCCGAGTGGTAATATACGATCTGCGACATCCCATCCGATGCGACTGATCGGACAGCACGCTGTATCTTTACAACGTTGGTTGGTGATGACTGGCCGTGGTCTTCTTGGTCGGGTTTATTCCAAGTGCCATCGGCACAAACGATGAGACGGCGCATAAACAATCTCCTTTTTTTGTAGTTATGCCCAGCGAGATCAGCCCGCCGAACGCCAAGGGTAACCAGCGGCGGCCACTGAACTTGCCGCGACTAGCGCAACGCTGCTCCCCGCCGTCTGGTTGACCCAATTGTTAGCCATTTTTTATGTTGTTTCCGTCTTCCATATTCGCAATTCTTTAAGTTGACCATTACTAAAGGTTGCAACAATGGAAACAATGACATCAAAGTAGTTTTGTTGGTCTCCTGTCTTGACCATCCCCTGAACTTCTTTAGGCAAGCGCAATAATTCCTCTTTGCGCATGGGCCTTTTGCCCTCAAAATCGGCATAAGCTTTGCTGCCTTCCATGTGAACCGAAACACCAACAATCTTTTTGAACTCAGCAACAGACATTCCGAGATGCAAGCCGCCTATAATGAGATTAGGAGCAGCTAATGCCGTTGGCCATTTTACACATGGTAACCGATCAGTTTCCTTAGCAAAGCCGAAGCCACCAAGATTGTGTTCTGGGCCATCCAATTCTCCTGCGAAAAATATAGCGACCCCACCAGGAACGGTATAACAAACCGAAGCTGTGTACTCACCAGCATCGCCTGTCTCTACCACCTTCGCCTGACCCAATTCCTTTTGAATATTGGCCAGAGTCACAGCACCAAGCTCGAAGCCTGCAAAGGAAGTATACTTTCCTCCCACTTCTTCCGCTTTCGCCGTGGAGTTAATAACGAAGGTGATGATGAATATAAAACAAGCTAGTGTGCGCATAGTTTTAACGGCTAACAAGGTATTAGCTGGACGGAACCGTCCAACTAATAACCACATTTATGTTGTTAGTGATAAAAGCAAAATACCTGCCAGTACTTTGAGTCGTGTTAAAATTAAAAATCCAATGGGCTTTTTGCCTCTTTCACTGTTTTGCTTGGCACGCAGTGAGTGTAAATCATGGTCGTTCTCACATCTGTATGGCCTAGCATTGTCTGGATTGTACGAATATCATAATTGGCCTGCAATAGATGTGTTGCATAGCTGTGACGAAAAGTATGGGTTTTGACGCGCTTGGTTAATTTCGCATGTCTTGCCGCCTGTTTCAGAGCGTGTTGGACATGCGACTCGTGTAAATGATATCGCCTGTGCTCTTTTGTGCCGGGTATCGATGTCAGTTCTCGTTGTGGAAAGAACCATTGCCAAATAAATTCCCTGGCAGCTGAAGGATGTTTCTTTTCCAATGAGTCGACAAGGAATGTTCCCGTATAACCAGCAGCAAGGTCTTTGTCGTGAAGTTTGCTGACAAAATCGAGCTGGGTCTTGATTTTAGGAATGAGTTTTTGTGGCAAGGGGACTGTTCTGTCCTTGTCGCCTTTGCCGTGTACCGTAAGAATTCCATCATCAAGGTTGAAATTCTGCACTCGAAGGCTGAGGCCTCTCAAAGAGGCGAAGACCATAGCCATAGAGCAGGTTGACGACAATATCGAAGGGATATTCGAGATGACGCAAAATCGCATCGATTTCCTGGCGGGAAAGCACGACAGGAATATACTTTGACTTTTTCGCGCGGGGTACATCACGTTGATCGCCGAAATCCTTATTTAGGACATGCCTGAAAAGGAAGAGCAATGCGTTAAATGCCTGGTTTTGGGTTGAGGAGGCGACTCGACATTGAACTGCCAAATACGTGAGGTATTCCTTTACATCAATGGATGAAAGCTCTTCAGGTTGCTTGTCATGCAGATAGCGTTGAAATTTACGTCCCCAGTCGGCATATGCCTTCAGCGTTTTTCTGGAATAGTGCCTGGTCTTTATCTCTGCAGCAAGCTTCTCGATTGCCTGGTCCCAGGCAATTGATTTCGTTTTTTCTAGACAGCGCCATTCGTTATACCGTTTACCGGCTGGTGAGTTATAAGGTTGTGGAACTGGCTCAATAGTCGAGGTTGCTGCCATGGCTGGTTGGCGACTAATTGCAACATCGGCAGTATTGGTGTCTTTTTGTTTTAGTTACCGATTTACCTGAGAAGCGGGTGGAGATGGTAGCCCTTCATCGGCCCTTGGATGAGAGTGTATTTTCAGCTTTTGAGATTCGAAAAATAGAGAAATAGCGAGGGCAGCCTGGGCACATTGCTACTCTGTTTGCTTTTTGGATTTCAGTTTTTCAATGAATAAACGAACCTGTTTAGATTTGATATCGGGTGGGTGATATTTTTTACAAAAATCAAGAAAATATCGAAGCCATTTTCGATAATGGACATGTGCTGATTGATTGGCTACTCGCTTTATTAGGACTTCGTTGAATTGGGCTAACACATTCCCTGGGATCGGCAGCATGTCCTTTAGTTGTTTGTCATCGAGAAGGAGGGAAGAAAGATTTTTTCTTATTAAACTGCTGCATCTCAGAAACTTACGGTAGCTGTTTCCAACCGATATTGCAAGACTATCTTCATCTATCAACAGATATTTGGCCAGGCATCCTGTAACCCTGACTGCCTCGTTATAATCTTCCTGGAGAAAAAACCCGTATGATATTTTCTGCGTCTAACACCACTATCAGGAGGGGAATTGAGAGAGGTGAGAGAAGGATTGCTTTTGGCAAGCTCAACCTCCACCCAAAACACAAAAGTTGAGACTCTTAGTATCTTCGCTCTATCCAAAGGTAAGATCTTTCCAAAACAGATTGACTCTGGTTCGGATTTACAAAATGAAAATTACCAGAACACACCGAAGCTCAGTTGCTATCGGTCGTACATGTCAACTGGCTGGCTTCAGTGTATGGCGGATTGAGTGCTGACGGGAAGCGGATTTGCTGGGGGAGGAGATCGGACAGCTTCGTGTCTTTCACAGAGAGGGGTGGGCCTTTTTCTCTTGGCACGCCCCTGGCTTTTTCCGTATTCTTGGAAATCAGCCGGGCGGCCATTGCAGCTGGCGGCCACCCAGGATATGGAGATGGATGTGAAAAACGGTCTGTCCGGCGGCGGCGCCATTGTTGAACACCATGCGGAAGCCGTCAACCAGTTCGAGATCTTTGGCCAGTCGCGCGCCTACACGCATCATCCTGCCGATCAGCTGTTCATCTTCCTCTTCCATGAATGCCGGGCCGACAATGTGTTTTTTGGGGATGACGAGAAAATGGACAGGCGCCTGCGGTGAGATATCCCGGAAGGCCAGGAATTCCTCATCCTCATAGAGCTTATCAGCGGGTATCTGGCCGGCAATGATGTTACAGAAAAGACAGTGTTCGCTCATGATATCCTCCAGATTATTTAGGGCCAAAGGACTCTTCAAAAAGTTTTACGATGGCCTCATGGCCGGCATCGCTGAGATATCTGGTACCTGATCCCACGAAGGTGTCATATTCAATGAGCGGGGTATCTTCCTGCCACAGGTTGTCTTTCCAGGTAAACCATTGTTTGCGGGGCTGGTCAAAGACGTGGAGGGGGCGGTTGAACAGTTTGGCCAGTTCCACGGCCCAGCCGGTGCCGCCTTTTACTGAATTGTCTTCGAGGATGGTGCCGATGACAAAGATCTGGTGGCCGTTATTGACCATATGAAAGATGGTTTGCAGCACCTTTCTGATCTTGGTGGTCTCATAATAGGTGCGGTTGAGCATCCTTGAGGCCAGCTCCATGCTGATATCGCCCCGTTCCAGTTCCTGCTGACTAAGAAAGATCGCGTTTTTCTCCCGGTGCAGTTTATGTCCTTCAAAGGTGTAAATAGCTTCGTTGACACCCCATTGTTCTGCCGCTTCACCAAAGGTTGCCTCGGCCCCTTTCAGGCCGCCGCTGCAAAGGGTACAGGATTTCTGATCCATATATGTGCTCCTTGTTAAAAAATATCAGGCTGTCATCAATAAATATCTGAGTAGCTTTCTGGTCGAATCGTCAATTGACCATTTTCAATTTTATACCACACCTGCACTCAAAGGCAAGTTTTGCCCGGTCTTTTCTTTGTTGTCAGCCGGATGTCCCTTTTTTCCAGCCGCGCAGGAAGACGCGGTGCGGGGCCGGGTAGCCTTCGACGGTAAGCGTTGGATTCTGTGGATCGATAAAGTCAGTATAGGATTCAAAGGTCATCCACTCGGTGGATCGCTGTTCTTCTTCGCTCATCGGGTGCTGGCAGAAGAGCTCGACCTGGTCAAAGCCCGCCTTTTCCATCCACAGCCGCAGGCAATGACCGGTGGGGATAAAATAGGTGCCGGGGACCTTGGCATAGGTCTTGTCGGGAAAAAGGGCGATGGGCGCATCGCCGGGGATGGCCTGGGACTCCAGCAGCAGCGTGCCGCCGGGGCGCAGGGCCTGATAGCAGTCACGCAGCACGTCAATGGGTGAGGCGCGGTGGTAGATGATGCCCATGAGGAAGAGGACATCAAAGCAGTCCGGGAAGAGAGAGAGATGCTCGACGCCGAGCAGGTCGATATGGAGCGTCTCCTGTCGGGCCATGCTGTTCAAGGCCTTGAAACAGTAATAGTGCTGCATGGAGGGCTCCAGACCGAGGACCAGTTTGGGGCGATAGGGAGCCATGCGGAACATGTAGTAGCCGTTGTTGCAGCCGATATCGGCGATGATCTTGCCCTCAAGGTCGGGCAGCATGGGCAGCAACCGCTGCCATTTGCGTTCGCTCCGCCACTCGGCGTCGATGTCGATGCCAAAGACCGAAAAAGGGCCTTTACGCCAGGGCATGAAGGCGCGCAGGGCCGCTTTGACCTGCGCCTGATC
>CAITDH010000292.1 GCA_903891045.1 uncultured Desulfobulbaceae bacterium
ATAATCGTCAGAGAAAGCAAAAGAGACTTGGCTATCTTTCTCCAGCAGCATTTGAACGCCGTTTTTATAAAATGCAAAAAGCAGCATGATTGATTTGGTGTCCACTATTGACGACTGACCTCAGATGACCAACAACACAAGGAATAGCAGATGCCATTATTAGGGGCTCATGAGTCAGTGGCAGGGGGATTGTACCTGGCCTTTGATCGGTTGCATCAGGTGGGCGGGGAGGCCCTGCAGATCTTTACCAGAAATCAGCGGCAGTGGCATCCGCAACCGTTGACGAAAGATGAAGTTGATCTGTTTCAAGCGGCCTGGCAGCAAAACAATAATTCTCCCGTTGCCTCGCACGCCTCTTATCTAATTAACTTGGCTAGTGGTAAACAGGAGCTGGTGGAGAAATCCATTGCCGCTTTTGAGGCTGAGATTCATCGTTGTGATCAGCTTGGTATTCCTTTTGTGGTAATTCATCCCGGTTCTCATGGGGGTGACGGGGTGGAAGCGGGGCTGTCTCGTTTTACGAAGGCCCTTGATCTGGCGCTGGAAGGAACAGGGGCCGGGGTGACGGTTCTGCTGGAGACCACGGCCGGGCAGGGTACCAGTCTGGGCAGTCGTTTTGAGGAACTGGCTTTTGTCTTTGAACATTCACGGTATCCACAGCGGCTCGGGGTGTGCGTGGATACCTGCCATATCTTTGCCGCCGGCTACGATATCAGGACCTTGTCTGCTTATACCCAGGCCATGGAAGAGTTTGATCGGCTGGTGGGTGTTGGGAGGATCAAGTTCTTCCATTTGAATGATTCGAAGCAGAAACTGGCCAGCCGGGTAGATCGGCACGAACATATCGGACAGGGGGCAATCGGGTTGGATGGATTTAGATGTTTGCTCAATGATTCCCGTTTTGCTGGCCACCCCATGACTCTTGAGACCCCAAAGGGTGACGATCTCCAGGAAGATCGGGATAATTTACTGGTATTGCGCAGACTTATTGATAAGCCCGCAGTAGCCTCACATATGCAACCATAGGAAATTTTTATGAATTTACTGAACAGTGACGAGCTTCTTGATCTTCTGGAGCGACAGCAGATGCTCACTGCCCAGCAACGGCAGTTGATAACCCTGGAGAAGGGAAAGCAGCGGCAAAAGTTGTTGAAACGTGCTGATGACAATGGGGGGGGCGCAGATAAGAGCTATCCTGATCTTGTTGATATCATCGCCTCGTTCCAGATGGAGATAAACGGCAGAAAGGGGGTGCTGCTGGATGAAGAGGTCATTATGCAGGCGGTGGCCCGCGATTGCAAGCTGCCCTTTAAAAAACTTGATCCATTGACCCTGGATATGGATATCGTCACCAAGAGTATTCCCAGGAATTTTGCCGTGACCCATCTGCTGCTTCCTTTTAACAAGCAGAACGGGATTTTGGAGATCGCGATCTATCATCCCGATAATAAAACCGTGCTTGCTGACATCGAACAGGCCAATCAGGTTACGGTCAGGCCCTTTATTGCTACTAAATCTGATATTCAAAAGACTCAGGCCGATTTTTTTGGTTTCCAGAAGTCAATCAGGGCCGCAGAGAACCAGTTTGCCGGGCCGGGGCTGAGCAGTTCGGTGGATATCGGCAATCTGGAGCAGTTCGTCAAGATCTCTTCGGCCAAGGAGATCTCTTCATCAGATCAGCATATCAAGTCGGCGGTCAATCATCTCTTTCATTACGCTCTCGATCAGCAGGCCAGTGATATCCATATCGAGCCGAAACGTGATGCCTGTATGGTCAGGTTCCGCATTGACGGCATGCTGCATCCGATCTACAAGCTACCCAAGGCTGTGCATGCGGCCATCACGGCCCGGATCAAGTCCCTGGCCCGAATGGATATCTCGGAAAAACGACGGCCCCAGGATGGCCGGATCAAGCTGGGTGTAGGCGGCCAGAAAGAGGTTGAGATCCGGGTCTCCACTGTGCCTGTGGCCTTTGGTGAAAAGACGGTCATGCGTATCCTCGACTCGGATATGATCTTTCAGGATCTGGATAAACTGGCCTTTTCGCATCGGGATCGCCAGGTCTTTGATTCCTTCATCAATGCCCCGCATGGTATAGTGCTCGTGACCGGGCCCACGGGCAGTGGTAAATCCACCACCCTTTATTCGACCTTAAAAAAGATAGCCACCCCTGAAAAAAACATCGTCACCGTCGAAGACCCGGTGGAGATGGTGCATGAGGAGTTTAATCAGATCTCGGTGCAGCCTCTGATTGACGTCACCTTTTCCACCATCCTCCGCAATATCCTGCGCCAGGATCCGGATATCATCATGATTGGTGAGATCCGTGATCTGGAAACGGCGTCTCATGCGGTGCAGGCGGCGATGACCGGCCATCTTGTTTTGTCCACCCTTCATACCAATGACGCGGTCTCATCGATTGTCCGGCTTATGGATATGGGGCTTGAGCCTTTTCTGATCAGTTCCACCCTGCTTGGCTGCGTGGCCCAGCGCCTGGTTCGGACGATCTGTTCGGGATGTGTGGAGACTTTTCAGATGGAGAAAGAGGAGTTACTCAAACTTGGATTTCCCGTCTCAGGGGCCGGTGTCGTTGAGTTGAAGAGGGGGAAGGGGTGCCGTCAGTGTCGTGGCACCGGCTATAAAGGGCGATGCGGCGTGTTTGAGGTCTTTGTCTTCTCTGAGCAGATAAATCGGATGCTGCGGGCCGGAGAAGGGGTAAATGAAATGCGAAAGGTTGCAATTCGTGAAGGAATGACTACTCTACGGGAGGATGCATGGCAGAAGGTAAAGGCAGGGATCACTACCTATCAGGAAGCCATGCGGGTGACTTCTGAGTAGTAAAATAGAGGGACAGGCCATGGCCGAAAAGATAGTGTGTCGCAATAAAAAGGCCTTTCATGATTACTTTATTGAGTCAAGCATGGAAGCCGGGATGGTGCTGAGCGGACCCGAGGTGAAGTCGTTGCGGGCTGGCAAGGCCAATCTGCGTGATGGCTATGCCCAGATTGATGACCGTGGTGAGCTGATGTTGTTGAACGTCCATATCTCTTTCTACACCTTTGCCACCCATAATCCTAATGAACCTTTGCGGTCGCGCAAACTCTTGTTGCATAAGACTGAGATCCGCAAGCTGATCGGGAAATTAAAAGAGAAAGGGCTTGCTCTTATCCCGTTGAAGATCTATTTTAATGAAAAAGGTAAGGCCAAGGTGGAATTAGGTCTTGCACGTGGTAAGAAACTCTATGATAAACGTGAAACCCTCAAAAAGCAGCAAAGTGATCGCGAGCTTGAGCGGGTTGTACGGAGTAATCAACGATAATTATTTTCAAATTTTTTCACAAGGGGGCGAAACGGGTTCGACGGGGATGTGTAAGCTCTACGTTGCATGCCGAGCTTCTATCTGCTCGTAAAACTGATGGAACTTTAATTATAATCGCCGACGATTATAACTACGCAGTAGCAGCTTAGTCTGCTCTGCCGTTCCCCCGGTCTCTGCCCGCAAGACCGGATCGGAGCGCCGACTCTGTGGGCTGGTCCTCTGGCAGCTCCTGTTTGCCAGAAGATGAGAACTAAGCAGGATAGCAACAGAATATCCAAGCTCCGGCGGAGCTTCTGGCGCAAAAATTAAAGCCCGGAACTAAGCATGTAGATACGGGAGGGGAGCATTTTCGGACGGGGGTTCAACTCCCCCCGCCTCCACCATTTGATAGTCCAGTAACATTCAGAAAAGAACATTAAGCCCGCATTCCTTTTAGGTTTGCGGGTTTTTTTATGCCTTTTACGTCCACATTCGTCCATCAATATTCATTGAAATCCATGTCTTTTGTTGGTATATCTGTTGGTATATGACGAACCAACAAAAGGAGATACCAACAAAATGGCTCTAACCGACGTGGCAGTAAGGAAAGCGAAGTATGGTGTGTCGAAGAATAAGCTGGCAGATGGTCACGGATTGTTTCTTTTTCTTCATCCAAACGGATCAAAGTATTGGCATTATTATTATCGTTTTGAAGGCAAGCAGAAGACCTTGGCCCTTGGAGTTTATCCAGATGTGACCATAGTAATGGCGAGACAGCGGCACAAAGAGGCAAGATCATTGCTGGCTGATGGTGTTGATCCTGGCGCAATGAAGAAAGCTCAACGGGACGGTTGCACTCAAGAAACAGATACCTTTGAGGTCATTGCCCGAGAATGGCATACCAGATTTATACCAACATGGTCAAAAGGTCATGCTGGTACAATTCATCGGCGGCTTGAGCTTTATGTTTTTCCTTGGATGGGGATCAGGCCAATAAAAGAGATCACTGCTCCCGAACTGCTGGCGGTGTTGCGAAGGATTGAGGCAAAGGGAGCACTTGAAACAGCGCACCGGATATGCCAGTTATGTGGGCAGGTCTTTCGATATGCAGTGGCAACTGGTAGAGCAGAACGTGATCCGTCTGGCGATCTACGCGGAGCTTTACCTCCAACATCCAAAAAGCACATGGCCACCATTACCGACCCAATAGAGATTG
This sequence comes from uncultured Desulfobulbaceae bacterium, assembly GCA_903891045.1. Lineage (GTDB taxonomy): Bacteria > Desulfobacterota > Desulfobulbia > Desulfobulbales > Desulfocapsaceae > UBA2270. The sequence goes on from CAITDH010000292.1 coordinate 4,515, forward strand.
CCGGACTACTACGATCTATAGACGGCTACAAGGGCGGGATCATTACCCGTTTTGCGCTACAGTTGGCCCCTATGGTCTTTGTTCGTCCTGGCGAGTTGCGTCATGCAGAATGGGCAGAGATTAATTTTGAGGCGGCAGAGTGGCGCATACCTGACGATAAGATGAAGGCCGGTGTTTTGCATATCGTGCCGTTGTCTCGGCAAGCTTTGTCAGTATTTCGTGAGATTCAGCCATTTACAGGGGCGGGAAAATATGTCTTTCCAAGTCCAAGAACAGGCTTAAGGCCGATGAGTGAAAATGCTGTTCTTTCGGCCCTGCGGCGCATGGGTTACGCCAAAGAAGAAATGAGTGGACACGGCTTCAGGAGTATGGCCAGTACGTTGCTGAATGAACAGGGGTGGAATAGGGATGCAATAGAAAGGCAACTCGCTCATGCTGAACGAAATAGCGTGAGGGCGGCATACAATTATGCTGAGTTTATGCCAGAACGAAAAAAGATGATGCAGTCCTGGGCGGATTATCTGGATAAGCTGAAAGCTGGAGCCGAGATTATTCCGATCAGGGCGGCAGTCTGAAACTACTGCATCTTTTTTGTTGCATGTTGATGGATCGTAGTGTATTGTCATGACATGATAGAATTATCACACTCCAAAAGGAAAAATCTTGCGCATAAAATGCAAGTTTTTGTTGGCGCGAAGTTTACTGGCTCACAGGATGTTACTGTGCAGAACGGTAAGCTGACGGCCCCGAGAATTGAAACAGACAAAAGGTCGAATGAATTCTGGTTCAGGAATATCTTTCCTGATGACTATACCAAAAGACTGACCTTACATTTCAATGTCGGAGGGATTTGTAAGATTGTAGAGTTGAATTAAAATTTTTGTGTTGTTATTGCTGGCGATGGACTTATCCACTTAACCACTGTTGAGCTGTCAGGCTCAATGGAAGTTTTTTAAAACTTGCCTCTGACAACAAATCAATTACCTCTAAAGACCTGGGCGGGATATTTCGCAGTTGCGAGAATCGACTGTCCTCGGATTTTAAGCGTGAATTGCCACCCCATAATTGGGACTGGTGATTCACGCTTTTTTTTTTGCGTGACCAGCCCGCAAAAAGAAAGGAAATAAAATGAAAGAAGATCGGTTGGTTAGTGTGAAGGAAGTGGCAAAAGCCCTTGGAATTGGAGTTTCAACGGTGTGGTTGTGGGTACAGCAGGGGCGGCTGCCTGAACCCATAAAGCTTGGCGACAGATGCACTCGCTGGAAAATGTCTGCTATTCAATCAGTAATCGAAGGGGGTTCTTAGCCATGACAATAATAAAAAAAGCGGCCCCCTCTCTCTCAGAAGAAACCGCCTTACAACAACTTAACTATAAGACTAATCGTGCTTTTTTGCAAGATATTTTCTTGTTGTTTGTTGTGAATGGCATGATCGTTATCGGCGCTGTCTGTATGATTCCATCCATCCTTTGTTGTGAGGTGCTATCGTGATTGATAATACAGAAGCCTTTCGCCAAAAGATGATCGAAGATGGTTTGCTGCCTCCTGATGATTTCACCATTGGAGTCATTAGCCGATTTCCAGGAGCAGGAAAAGGAAAGGGAAACAAAGCCGGGTGGTACAAGCTGTTCCCTGATGGCCTGGGCGGTATCTATGGAGATCACTCCAGCAACCTTTCTAAAACTTGGCAGGCTGATGAGGATAAATCATTCACTCCTGCAGAAAAATCAGCTTTCAATAAACAGGTAGAAGAGTCTAGAAAACAGGCCAAGCTGGAACGTGAAAAATACCATGCAGCGACGGCCCTGAAAGCAGTCACCACCTACGAGAACGCCAAGGGAAACCCCTCTTCTCATCCATATACTATCAAGAAAGGTGTCAATCTTGGCGGACTTGTCCTTTGTGGCGCATGGCCTCAAAGGAGCTGGAATGATGCCTTAATCATTCCCCTTTATGATCGTGATGGGAAGATCACCAGTATTCAGGCAATCAACACAGACGGCACCAAGGACTTTTTGAGCGGTGGCAGAATATCAGGCTGTTTTCATCCTATCGGCAAGATCAGGGGCGCGACTGGCTTAATAGTCATAGGTGAGGGGCTGGCTACCGTTGCGGCCGTCTGTGAGGTTATGGGCTGTTCTGGCGTGGTGGCCTTCTCTGCCGGGAACCTGAACCCGGTTACAAGGGAAATTAGACTACTGGCTCCTGATGCTGATATTATCATCTTAGCTGATGACGATCAGAATGAAGGCGGCATGAACCCCGGCATGGATGCGGCATTAAAGACGGTTACGGATAACGGCTGCAAGGTGGCAACCCCTGGCATGGGGAAGAAGGCGGACTTCCATGATGTGCTGCATGAGCTGGCCGCGGATGGTATCAGGGCGCGTATGGCGGCGGCTACCTCTATCAGTATTCAATCTTTGCCGGAAAATTCTTGGTTCAAGGATGCAGTTAAAAATGGATCAGTGGCGCGGTTCATTGATAATCCGAAACCGATTCTTGATTTTATCTTTGAAGATTCTCTTCTTGCCGCAACGGTTGGCCTGTTGGTTGGCCCTGGCGCGGTTGGCAAGTCCACACTCTCAATCATGTTGTTGATGGCCATAGCCACAGGCAGGGATATTTTACCGGGTATTTTTACGCCAACGAGAGCCGGGAAGGTGTTAGGAGTCTTTGCCGAGGACTGCGAAGAGGTCTTACATCGTCGATTCAAAGAAATTTCTGATGAACTCTTCTTTTCTGATCCTGAAGCGCAAAACCTACTTCGTGAAAATATGGCCGTTGTGTCTGCTCCTGGGCGTGATTTACGGCTTTTTAATGATGACCAGCGGAAAGCTGAGACAGCCTTTTTCCAAACAGTAAATGAGATCACTCAAAGCATTGATGGCCTGCGCCTGTTGGTAATTGATCCTCTTTCCCGCTTCCATGGAGAGAACGAAAACGATAACAGCGCGGGGACTTTTTTTATAAGCCTGTTGGAGCGTATAGCACAGACAACCAAGGCGGCTGTTCTGTGCTGTCACCATGTTGGAAAATTCGTGAGCAGTGACAGTAAAGGAAATTTTAACCTGGATGCTGCAATGGCGCAAGATGCGGCCCGTGGTGCATCTGGATTGACCAATGGCGCAAGGTGGCAGTGCAACCTTTCTGGGATCCCGGAAAAAGATGCTGAAAAACTCCTGGGGATCAAGAACGCAAAACCCGACCAATATCTGGCCCTGAGAGTGTCAAAGAAGAACTATGGGAAGCCTGAGCCGGTTCACTTTCTGGAACGTGGTTACGCCGGAATACTTCAACCTGTTGAACCAGTTGCAAGCGAGGTTGATACTAAACTTGGCGAGGTTATCAAGGAGTTATTGATAAAAACAATCACGGCTGAACCTGAAAGGAAGTTTACAAGGAAAATGCTGAAAGACGGGAAACTTCAGGAGTGGAAAAACGTGAACCCCAAAATCACCAAGACCGCCATTGAGGAGAATATAGAGAATTGTCTTCTTGTGGATAATCTCTTTGAGAGAAGCGGTAGAAATGGATCAGGAAAAACGATTAAATACCTTTCATTGACCCCGGAACCTGCCACTGGAGAACCGGCGGGAGAACCGGCAGAGTTAAGAACCGGCAAACCGGCAGAAACCGGCAAAATTGATCTACCGGTTCATAACATGCCAGATTTACAAGAAAAGTTAAACCGGCAGAAGCAACAACCGGCAAACGACACCGCCGGTTCCGTAAGTGCCCGAAATTATGGAACAGTTGAACCGGCAGAAATTACCCCCTACGGGGGGGATATAAGCCCCGCCGGTTTAACGGCTTTGGTTATCCCCCAAGACCAGATTGAGGATGACAATGCAGAATTTTTCTAACATCCTCACCCCATTTAATGGCATTGGATTAGTTTTTTCACTTGGCGAAAATAATCTTCTGAAGGTGGAACCGAAAGGCAAGATCACCGACCAGACCAGACTTTTTATCCGGGAGCATAAAACTGAGATCATCAATTATCTTCGTGGTGATGGCCCTGAGTGGATCACCCCGGCCATGTGTATGAATCCGGCCACCAGGGGCAGGGCCACCAGGAAGCGGCCCTCAGTCGTTGCGCTGGCATGGTTAAGGGAGCACAGAGCAGCATTGAAAGCGGCAGGTTGGACAATGGCAGAACTGTATCGAGCCAATAAATCAAAAGGGATTGCCTGGGTAACATTCTGGGACAGAAATTTCCTGAAGGTTTATCTCCATGAAAATGGCGTCATTGAATTTGAGTGTGTTGATGGTGGCCGGGATGCAATTCAAACAGCCAGACCATTGAAGGGCAGTTAGCAAAACATAATTTGATTAGTTATTAGATACAGAAAAAGAGGGTGGGTCTGGAAATATATTTTATGTTCTATTACCCCCTCACCCTCTTTTTTGAATCCCGACCTACCCCCTATGCCCCTATTTTTGCGGGACTCCGCCTGGACGATCAGATGGTACCTTGTGAGCATGTGTATTACTAAAATTTTGAATTTAAGGAGAAATTACAATGAACAAGTCATTGAGTTTATTAAGTGGAGTCTGTGTTGAGTTAAATGAAATAGCCATTCGTCTTGGCGTGAAACCTGTCGAGGTACCATTCCTTGAGCATTTTGCGGGCACCGAGGTAAAACAAGAACAATGGCGCATACTGGCTGCAACCGAGCTGCTACACTGTGCTAGTCGTTTGGTAGTAGCTGCCCATGTGGTACAGGCAGAAAGGAGAGCTTATGAATATACCCAAAAAAATGCCCTGAATACCCCGCCATGCAAACTACAGGACGAGTGCAACTAAATGTTGCAGGAGGTGAAAACAATGAATGATGAGCATGTTATGCAAGAAATAAACAAGAATCCGGGCAAGCACCTCTTTAAACCCGGCTTCAGCGGCAACCCGGCTGGCAGGAAGAAAAATGTCAGGTTAACATCTACTATATTGCGTGAGCAAATTGCTGATGCCATTCCTGATATCATAGCCACCCTGCTTGAGCAGGCAAAAGGCGGTGATGTTGCAGCGGCGAAGCTCCTGCTTGAGAGGGCGATAGCACCACTGCGCCCTGAAGCCCTACCTACACCTTTGCCCGAGCTTCAAAATGCAAGCAGCCTGCACGATCTGCTCACCGGATTGGTTAAATCAATGGCGGCTGGCGAAATAGCTATTTCTGATGGAGCCATTCTAATGTCGGCAATAGCCAGGCTGAAAGGTGGCCCGCCTGCACCGCCGGAGATGACGATTGAGGAACTTGACGCCAAATTGAATAATATTTTGCCGGGCTTCGTTGAATTTATGGAAAGGGGAAGTTTTGCAGGTGGGGCAGGTAGGTCTTGATTGATCCGGGATTTTGATTAGTTGGCGGTAATCGACAAGGAAAAATCCCATAATCAAAATCGTTCCAGTGTGAAAATTTGTTGGTATATTTGTTGGTATGTTG
>CAITDH010000293.1 GCA_903891045.1 uncultured Desulfobulbaceae bacterium
ACCCTGTTTACGAAAGAAGCCTGCCTGATAGGTCAGGGTAAAGATCTTTTCGATTTCCAGTTTTTTCGCCTCCTGAAGGCAGGCCTGAACTAATTGCGCCCCAAATCCCTGGCCCTGGGCGGCCTCCGAGACTGCCAGTGATCTGATCTCAGCCAGATTTTCCCAGCTGATCTGCAGGGCGCAGACGCCAAGGATCTGTCCCGCCTCATCGGTGAGAACAATAAAGTCACGGAGATGGTCATACAGAGAACTGATGGAACGACCAAGCAACAGTCCCTTGGCTGCAAAATGATTGAGCAGGGAGTGGATCGTCTTAACATCGTCCATGCGGGCGTTTCGTATCATTGCTTGTGTCGGTGCCATTGGATTTGAAGTTTCCGTCTGACCAGTCGGGTTGCTCAGACTAAGCCACTGTAATAAATAACATGGCCAACTTGAATGGCCAGAACGGCATAAGGAGCCGTAACGAAATAGTTATAATTCCAATTTGCATTCAAGCCGGCACCTTCGTCGGCTGCACTGCGCGGATCCTCACCGTACTACCCGTACTACTTCGTCGCCGCTCGCTTGCCTTCTCGGTGTCAACTTGAATGCTTTTTGGAATAAGGAGACAAGTTATTTCGTAGCGGCTCCTAATCTGTTTTTTTGAGCACTGCGGTCGTGCTGGTCTCCGTCTTTGCTATCTTTGATGGCCGCAGTAAAGATTCTCCAGCCCAGACGCCCAGCAGAAACATCCACAGAAAGATGCAGAAAAAAACGACACCCAGTCCGGCCATGGCGCTGAACGTCAGCTCAAACCTGACCTTTTTTGCCTGTTTTCGTGGTGTCGCGGCCATCCCTTAACGGCTCCTGTTACATCTCTTCCGGTGCCGTTAACCCGACAATTCGCAGTCCGTTCTGGAAAACCACCTGCAAGGCCTCCATCAGGCAGAGCCGGGACTGACTGAGTCCAATGGCATCAGTAATAACCTTGTGCTTGTTATAATAGCTATGAAACTGACCTGCAAGCTCCATCAGGAAAAATATAACCCGATGGGGGGCAAGACCTGTCGCCGCGTCTTCTATTATGGCCGGGAAGGCGGCCATGCTCTTTAATAATTGCAATTCCTCCGGCTCGACCAGCAGGGAGATATCCACATCCGGCAAGGGCAGTTTTTCCACACCCTTTTCCCCGGCCTGCCGTAGGATAGAGCAGATCCGGGCATGGGCATATTGAACATAATAGACCGGATTTTCCTGACTTTCCTTGGTGGCCAGATCCAGGTCAAACTCAAGCTGGCTGTCGGCCTTGCGCATCATGAAAAAGAAGCGGGCCACGTCAACCCCAACTTCATCAAGAAGTTCGTCTACCGTGACAAAGGTTGCCTTGCGGGTGGACATCTTCACCTGTTTGCCATCACGCATCAGGGTCACAAACTGATGGAGGACTACCGTCACCTTGGAGTCGTCATAGCCCAGGGCCCGCACGCCGGCCAGTACGTCCGGGACGGTGGCGATATGATCGGAGCCGAACACATTGATCAACCAGTCAAAGTTGCGCCGGAATTTTTCCCGGTGATAGGCGATATCAGGCAGACGATAGGTGGGCTCGCCGGTGCTTTTGATGATGACCCGATCCTGTTCCTGGCCAAATTCGGTGGTCTTGAACCAGGTGGCGCCCTCTTTTTCATAGACCAGCCCTTTGGCCCTGAGCTCGGCGACCACTGAGTCCACATGGCCATTCTCATAGAGGGTGTGTTCGTTGAAATAGTTGTCAAAGACGATTCCCATCCGCTGCAGGGTCCCGGCAATGTCCTTGAAGATCAATTCCTTGGCCTTCTCGGTGAACGGGGCGACATCCGTCTGGTTTTTGAGAGAATCGCCATGCTCGGCAATCATCTCTCTGGCAATATCTTGAATATAATCGCCTTGATACCCATCATCCGGAAACTCACTGGGCAGACCTAGCAGTTCCAGGTATCTGGCCCGGGTGGATTCACCGAGAACCCGCATCTGCCGCCCGGCATCATTGAAATAATATTCACGGAAGACATCATGGCCAGTGGCTGTTAGCAGACGGGCAATGGTGTCGCCAAGGATGGCCTGGCGACCATGACCAACACTAAGTGGGCCGGTTGGATTGGCGCTGACGAACTCCACCATCACTTTTTTGCCCTTGCCAATTGTGGACAGACCAAAGTGATCCCGTTGTTCAAGCACAGGAAAAAGCGTGTGCTGCCACACCCTGGCCTTCAGGAAGATATTGACAAACCCGGGACCGGCAATCTCCAGATGATCGATGAGTTCCGTTTCTTTTTCAAGGATGGCTACCAATTGGGCGGCGATCTGTCGGGGATTACTTTTTTGGACGCCCGCGAGAATCAGGGCCATATTGGTGGAAAAATCCCCTTGGCCTTCTCGCTTGGGAATTTCTACCGTATATTTCCCAGCCAGATCTGCTGGCCATTGTCCTATGCTGACTCCCTGCTCAAAGCAGGCGTCAATGACTTGTTTTAATTGTTGCCGTATCATCTTTGCTCAATTATTGTTTAAAGAGAGTTTCTTTCATTATTGTTGCCAAACAGGCAGAGGACTTCATAGGAAATTGTCCCCATCCATGCGGCAATTTCATCAGCCGTGATGGTCTCTACCCCTTGTGAACCCAGAATAACCACCTGGTCACCGACTTCTACCCCTTGAATCCCTGAGATATCTGCCATGCACAGGTTCATGCAGATTCGGCCAATAATTCTGGCCCGCTGTCCTTTAATAAGCACTTGCGCCTTATTGGACAAGGTGCGAAGAAATCCATCTGCA
>CAITDH010000294.1 GCA_903891045.1 uncultured Desulfobulbaceae bacterium
AGCAGACTCAAAGGATATAACGTTTAAATTGATCGGCAAGACACTGCTTATTGTGGCTTGTTCAATTGAATAAGGGGTTAGCTTTCACTAAAGTACGTCACCAAACATTCTTCAAACGCAGAGAAGAGCAACGACATGGTGAGCTGCGTATGAACAAGCTTCTTGCCTCCGAAATGATAGGTCGATCCTGACATCTGTAACACTAGATCCGCTTGATGGACAAACTTGCTTCGAATGCCATACAAAGACTCTGCAAGTTTCTTGATTGATGACATGGGTTGCCCGTCCGTACGCACAGCACCACACAGTTCTTTCTGGCGGGCTGGAGGCAGACGTTCAAAAAACCTGACGCATCAGCGAATTGATCCAAATGTTGCCTTGTAGTCGGTATGAAGTTCCTTGATCTGCTGGGCTGAAGCAATGGGAAAGATCAGTGCACGAGCGTCACTCATCAACCAAGCATGGAAGTCTTCATGCGATTCATCGGACAGCGATTCAATCAATGCGAACAGACCGACTGCCTTATATGAGTTTGTGAAATAGTCGATGACGGGGTTGCAGTCAGGCGCAGAGACTACCCAGTCGCCCTTCTTGATGAGGTAGTAGTAGTAGGAGGTTGTCCGAAGAAAGAGATTCTTCCGCTCTAACGATCCGATCCCTGTGTAGAACACCTGAAAGTCGTTGGCAACTTTAAAGCGATCAACCAGGGCCAATTCGGCTACTAGCAGGTAAGCACTTTCGTTCTTAACGTAACGGTAGTCGGTTGACACGGGAGATCTCCTGAAACTTAACCATTGATTATCGAGTCAATTTAACCTAACAAACTGATAACTGGCGTTAAATTAGGCATTTTTGCTCTGTTCTGTTATCACATCTTTCGTCACATTTTTTCTCCCAGTAAGCGCCTCTCTGGCTGACTCGAAAAAATGTAAACGAAGAAAAGAACGCATTTTAATCATATACCGTAAACCTCAGAACAATCCTGTTTTCTACCAGTAGGAGATATAATTCTCAAGAAGAATGGAGACTTTGCTCACTTGCTCAGATACGCACGCCCCCTGTTATCAGTGATCCCGGTTTCTCCATGACACCATTATTAGCGCCTCGATTCTTATTGAGGAGTTCGCAATTTTATCAACGTGTAAACTCCTAAAGCCATGGTCTTTTTTTCGACGGAAATGGTCTTCCGGTCAATGTACTCAAAAATTTCAGCAACCGGTTTGGCGCCAACGACAAGTGACTTCAGGTAGATATAGGCATTGGTAAGGGGATGATACCATCTGGAATGGAGGGGGATTGAGTCGACAATCAATAACTGGCCCCCTGGTTTCAAGATCGACAGGGCATGATCAAGGGCCTGCTGATAATCGGGCATTGCAGTCAGGGCCAGGCAGAAAACCACCGCATCAACCTTTTGCGCGGGCGAGAAATCATACATATCCATACATTCAAACAGGACGTTGCGCCAACTATGGGCCGCCTTCTTGCGATTGGCGATGGCAATCATTTGCTCAGAAAAATCAATACCGATGATCTTCGCCGAATCGTCGATGACCCGCAGAAGGCTGGGCACGACGCTGGCCGGCCCACAGCCCAGCTCAACAACGGTACCGTCGGCTGGAATATCGAGGTTCTTCGCGACCTCTTCGTAAAGTTTCCGCGCTTGTCCTAAACTCAGCAAGAAGGCAATAAGGTCGTAACTGGAAGCTGCTAAATCATATTTGTTTCTATTGGCGACCTGCCGGATATCCATAGACCTTCCACCCTTTGTTCTCAACCTTTATCGGCTGCTGCTACATGCCTGCAATGCATAACGGTTCACGTCACCGACAACCAAAATAGGGGCGAGTCAGCCCCACCCCCAATTCATATTTTATTGCTTGACCAGTTCGACCCGCCGGTTCTTGGCCCGGCCTTCCTCGGTGTCGTTGGAAGCAACAGGTGTAAACAAACCGCACCCGTACGATCCCAGGCGGTTGGCAGCGATGCCGTGATCGCGGACAAGCGCCTGGAGAACGGCCTCACCACGGTCCTGGGAGAGTTTGATGTTGCTCTCCACTCCGCCCTGGTTGTCGGTGTGACCAACGACAAAGATCTTGAGGCCAGGGTCGGCTTTCAGGAGTTTGGCGATCTCCCCGATGGCCTGCGCGGACTCAGGCTTGATGGTGGACTTGCCGGTGTCAAAATAGATGCCGTAAAACCGCCGTGTGACCAGTTGCCCTGATATCGTTGCTGAGGACTGTCGCATCCGCCACGATGGTCTGCTCCATCGCTTTCTTCTCGACGATCCGCAGCCAGATCTTACCGTTCCCTTTCTGCACCTCAAACCACGTTTCCTGGCCATCCTTGACGATTGAGCCTCACTCACCCATCTGTCAGGATCACTCTGCGCGATCATGCCCCCCACCTTCTGGATGGCATTCTCGTAATTGCGGACGACGGCGAGACCGCTCTACTCGGTTCCCTTTGCCCCTGTAAAGGTGTAGCTGATCAAGGTGAACTTACCTTCGACCCGAGTTTTCGGTCCCTTCACCGCCTGAAATTCGTAGGCCGCAAAGTCTTCGGTTTTGCAGCTCTCAATCAAATAATCAGCCATTCATGTAGGGAAAAGCGGGTGATCCTTGCAACCGGCCTTATCCGCCTGCTGGGCGGCAACACCCGTCACCTGCAAGAGAACCAACAAACTCATCAAAAACATCATTATCTTTTTCATGGTCACCCTCTCCTCCTTTTTTTTGTGTGCCTTCCCCCACGCCTCCCATTACCCTCCGGATGGCTCACGAGGACTCTTCAGACTTTCTTGATAAGGCCGATCAAAAACAGCAAGGCCACGGCTCCTACCGTAGCTGTCACTATCGAGCCGACTATACCGCCAGCGGCCATTGCCAGCATCCTGAGCAAGTAGCCACCTATGACCCCGCCGATAACGCCAATAAGAATGTTACCCAGGAGACCAAAGCCCCTGCCTTTCATAATTGTTCCGGCCAGCCAACCCGCCACTGCTCCGGTTGCAAGAAAAATTAACAAGCCTCTGATGTCCATTGCTTCTCCTTAAGTTTATGAATTTTTTTTGCTTCCAGAAAGCAGAAGCACGCCGCCAATCACTATCGCCCCCACGCCAACCCAGACCGGGATATTGACCGTCTGTTTTTCCTTTACTGACAACTCAATCGGTCCCAGCTTGACCTGTTGGGTCTCCTTGGTGTAGCTGAAACTGCCATACGCCAACCCCAGGGCGCCGGCCAGGATCAGCGCGATTGCCGTAATCTTGACTGCGTTCATTTCGACTCCTTCCCTTAAAGAAACTCTTGAATCCCCACCACGAACAGCGTGTCAGGGAGTAGTGATAAATGTCCATTTTTAGAATGCCACCGCAATTTCAGATAGTCAAATTTTGAGGTGTTGTTGCAGGGAATAAGTTTTCACACTCCTTTCCACACAGAATCTCGCAACAACATATTCTACAAAAACAATAAGTTATGTAAAAAAACTCATTGTTTCAT
>CAITDH010000295.1 GCA_903891045.1 uncultured Desulfobulbaceae bacterium
CCGCCTTGGTAATAACACCGTAATATTCGCCAGCAGCGCTTTTCTCTTTCTTGAGGTCGCTTAAATAATTATCCGCCCAAGATATCATGTTTTTTGTCATGAAGATGTTCAAATCTTCTATGTTTGCGTAGTTGGAATGATTAGAGAAAGATCCAAAACGCTCAGCAAAAGACATGGCAATTTTCTTGACTGCCTCGGCATAAGTCACCGCCACATCACAGCAAAAAATATCACTTAATACTTCAGCAATAAGCTCCGGCCATTGAGCTTCATCGTCAATAATGAGAATATCGAATGCCGGCTCTTTGAAGCTAATGTGCTTTAGGCGAAATTCCTGCAAAGGCACCAGCCTATCCCTGTTAGGTTCATCGGCAGCGGGTTGGTTCAAGGGATGAAGTGCCTGGGTTGGCTGCAATGGCCTAGGGTGGCTCGCCCTAAAGCAAGCCACCAAGTCCTCGGCGCTGTTTGCCGGCAACTCAACCACGACATAAATGCTCCCTGGAATAACCTGCAGTATCCGCACCTCGCGCTTATCAATGTCTAGGATGGCCGCCAAAACGCGGATCAAATCGGCTCGGCGCCGCTCATCAAAAGTCTCTAGTTCGCCTTCAAAGATGAGTTGCACACAGCAAACCGGCCGGGCCTCTCTGTGATGCTGCGGATCACCAAGCAGAGGCTGAGGGAGAGAATGATGTTCGGCATCAATCGGCGCTGGAGCAGGCGGGTTAAAATTAATGACCACCTGGACGGAGTGTTTGTCACGGCCGACCACATCCCCACTTGCCGACAGATTGCCGCTGACAGAAACATTGCCCCCGCCCGACTGATCTGATTCAGCCCCTGAGATACCCTGCAAAGCCGCTGTGTCATCCATAGACTACTTCCAGATAAACCTTTCTGTGGTCCCAATGACTTTCTGAAGAAAAGCTATGCGCTCTCGCCCAATAGGTCAAACATTAATTGGCTGAAGACATCGATATCAAATGAGGGCTGGCCATCCGGCGCTTTTTCCAGGTAGTGAACTGCGCCATAAAAATCGAGGGCTTTTGCCCTTTGGGTAGTGTCCGGGTACCCGGTCAGAATAATGGCCTTGATGGAGGGATGCAGCCGCTTGGCCTCTTTCAGCAGCAGCATCCCTTGCACGTCATAGACGCTGTCCATCAGGCGCATGTCAAAGATCGCGATTTCAAAATCATGCGCCTTCAGCAGGGCTTGCGCCTCCTGAAAGTTTCCGGCCACTCGAACCTGATGGCCATCCGTTTCCAAAATGGTGGCCAGCAACTCCCGCCAGTTCTTATGATCATCCACCACCAAGATGATGCCACTCCGTTTAGCGACCATCACAGCCTCCTTCCGGTTATTTCCGGGAACCGTCCTGGGGCTCCACGGCTGGCAATACGATTGAGAAGGTGCTGCCCTTGCCGGGCGCACTTTGGACCAGAGAGATATCGCCGCCCATGTCTTTCAGGATGCTGTGCGCGCGCCATAGCCCGTACCCATTGCCGCCCCCCTCGGCCCAACCGGTCATGCCGTATTCAAAGATCTCGCTTTGCTTGTCGATCGGGACACCGCAGCCCGTGTCGGAGATATTCAGGCAGATGTAGTGCGGCAGGTCTGGATTGCGTTTAATCTCAATGGAAATCTGTCCCTCGTCGGAAATTGCCCGGGCAGCATTGAAGATAACGCTGTAAATGGCCGTGGACAGAAGACGCTCTACCCCGCACACTTGCGGCAAATCCGGTTCACAATCCAACTTCAGTGTAACATGGGGCGCGGCGATCATTTCGACCTGCCCAACCATCGATCCCATCAGCTTCTCCAGATCAATATCCTCGAAGGTCATGCGGGGCGAACTGAAATCCTTGGCTC
>CAITDH010000296.1 GCA_903891045.1 uncultured Desulfobulbaceae bacterium
ACCCTGTGGCAGCAGATAGTTGCGGCCATATCCAGCTTTTACGTTAACGATGGCGCCTTCCTGGCCGAGGGTGCTTATGGTTTCTTTCAATATAAGTTCCATGGTGTTGCTCCTTAAAGTTGTTTGCGTAGAGAGGCTTGTTCTGATTCGCAGAAATATCTTTATAAAGTTTTTTTCTGATTCGAATCCTGACTGCTTGTATGTCTAAAATCAAACCAGACATCAGCGAGTCCGATCACTGATAAAAAAAGAGTTCCCAATGATTGAAAAACGATAATCACATAGAGAAGGGAACGAATAAATAAAGGGGCTTTCCATTTATTTAAAAAAAAGAGGACAATGGAAAGCCCCTGAAAACAATAAATAACACTGGCAATCAATAACAGATTAAAACCAATGGCTCTAAGCATTGGTAAAGGCAACAGGGCCAGAACTGCTGCGGCGATACCTAACCAGATAAGTTTATCCGGTAATTGCCAGTATTGATATTCGGGCCACGGGCTCTGTCCGGTATTTTTAGAGAGTAGCCTGTTGCCGAGAACCATCGTCAACCATACGGTAAATAAGGCAATACTGGTTAAAATTGCCGGCATGAGTTGAGATAGTCTCTCTTTTATCTGTGAAAACGTCTGAGTCAGCAAATATAAAGACTCAGGCGAAGGTTTCTCATTTTCCTGATACAATTTCAGCGCTTCATCCATTCCCTGGTTGATTGACAGCAGGAGCATGGAATAAGGATGGCTTCCTTCGGTGACGGAAACCATTACGGACACGAGAAAGCATGAAATGCTTAAAACAGCAAATCCTTTAAGTCCGGCCAGCGGTGGCGCTTCCTCTTGAACAACCGAATGGGCCAAGATAAAACCAGTTGGAACCAGGGGCATGGCCAGCAGGATCTGGCTTGTTATCTGCAGGAATGTTCCTGCGAGTAGGGCGACAAGCGCTCCGTACAGGATATACTTGCCGCCAGTATTTCTACCATATCTGCAGAGATAATAAAAAACCAGCAAAGGCACCAGACCATAGAGCCAGCCAAAAACAGTGATCTGCAGACCGGGTAGCAAGAAAACTCCTGCCACAATGAAGATATGTCTGAATATCTCCATCTTGTCAGGGGCTTTGACCACCGGGTTCACTGTCGTAAGATTTCTTTTGATGCGCAGTCAGCCTTCTTATTTTGCTATGATACCGGAATATGGTATCAGTGCGATCTGGCGTGCTTTCTTTATAGCTTCACATAACTGCCGCTGGTGGGTTGCACAGGTTCCAGAGATGCGGCGAGGCATAATTTTTCCTCGCTCTGAAATAAAATAACGAATTGTTTTCAGGTCTTTATAGTTGATAATCGTTTCCTGATCGGTGGTGCAGAACCTGCAGACCTTTTTTCGTGCAAAAACGCGTTTTACGGGAGGCATTTGAGTATCCTGTATAGGTAGTTAATTATAGATGAGAGAGATTTTATTCGTCAGAATTGTTTATGTCTTCAATCTCGAAGTCTTCAGTCTCTTCAGATTCACCATATTCTTTCGCGGCCTTCCGTGTCGCTATGTCCACCTTGGCCTGTTCGATCTTTTCGGCAGTGATATTGTCAGCAAGTTTGACGGTCATATACTTGAGGACAGAGTCGTCAATCCTGAATTTCCGCTCTAACTCCAATACTGCGGCTGGTTCAGTTGCGTAATCACATAAAATATAAGTGCCTTGGCTCTCTTTTTTGATCGGATAGGCGAGCTTACGCAGACCCCAGCGGTCAAGAAGGATGATGGTGCCGCCTTCGCTGAGAATAATGGCATTCGTATTGTCAATAATTGTGTTGATCTCTTCTTCGCTAAGGTTTGGTCGAAGAATATAGATCGTTTCGTACCTGCGCATGTGTTCCTCCTCGTGGACCCATGATTGTCGGGATGTGTGTATCCCTGATTTTCGGCTCTCATCAATAAGGAATAGAGAGCGAAGAGGTGCCTGTCAGACACCATTGCCGGACAGGGGTGATATTGAATTATGAAAAAAACTTCGATTGATTCAATACCAAGTAGAAAAATGAGTATAAATACATCGGCTCTCAAGCCGTGTCAATTTATTTTTTTCTCTTTTTCCTGGGATTTAATGGCCCGCCATTGTTGTTCAAGCTCTTCAACCGTTCCTTTTTCTCCACCGGCAAAAACGTGAGGGTGACGACGAATCATTTTTTCATTGATTCTTTTGAGGATGTCCTGGAGGGTAAAGTTGCCATTTTTTTTATTGATTTCGGCCATGAGAATCACCAGAAAAAGCATATCGCCAAGTTCCTCACAGAGATTGTCGGGATCATTGTTGTCGATGGCGGCGATGGTCTCGGCAAATTCTTCGATAAAATATTTTTTCAGGCTGAGAATGGTTTGCCGCTGATCCCAGGGGCAGCCATCCGGGCCAAGCAGGGAACGGATCGTATGCAGGAGGAGAGATAAATGGTGTTCGTCGGTTGGCATGGGAAGGTGTTGTTATATTAGGGAGGTGGAGATGCTGAATATATTTCTGATTCGAGGGTTGGCCCTTAGCCTCTTCTATAGGCGAGCCGGGTCTTTTTTTGTTGGAGCAGGCAGAGGTAGTAGCCGTTGACCTTGCCGATGAGCTCATGGGTTTCCTGGTAGGGGGCGTATTGGCCCTGTTTCAGTTCCTTGATGTTTTCTCCCGCATTCCAGGCCGAGAGCACCAGGGCGAGCTGGCCGTTGAATTTGTAATTGTACTTGGCGATCAGGTAGCAGGTGAGCAGGATATTGACTTCCGGATCATAGAGGTCCTTCTCACTCAGATTACTTAGTCTGGCGCGGCTGACATTGTGAAAATCGACGGTGCCCTTGGAGAGCTCAACGCCAGCCTCAATGCCGGTGCTGGCGATAATCTGGCCCAGGCCGATGGCGTTCTTACGAGAGATGGCCGTGGGGTTGGCGTCAGATTCCGCCAGGATCAAGGCGCGAATGAAATCAGGGCTGACCTTGTGTCGGGGCTGAAAAAAGGTGAATCCGGCAAAGTATTCGATGAGTCCGTGGTACTGGCCGATTTTGTTGAGGCGTTCGGTGGAGAGATTGACGTCCTTGTATTTGCTGAGAGCGTTTTCGAGCCGACAGTGTCCGGTAGCCGGCAGGAACAGAAAGGTGCAGGCGCAGAGCAGGATAAGGCCTTTTTTTAAGGTTTGTTTCATTATTGTTTATCCTTCGATTCTGGGTAGGCGATCGCGTGTGAGAAAACGGTTGATCGTTTTGTACAGCAGGAAAGGATCACGGCTGCCGGTCATCTCCCGGATGGAGTGCATGGCGAGCGTTGGGGCGCCAACGTCCACCGTTGGGATTCCCAAGATGGCGGCGGTGTGGGGGCCAATGGTGCTGCCGCAGGCCATATCGCTGCGTATGACAAAGTCTTGGGTGGCGACCCCGGTCTCAGCGGCGATTGTCTTGTAGATGGCCGAACTCACACTGGTGGTGGCGTAGCGTTGATTGGCATTGGTTTTGATAACAGGGCCATGGTTGAGCAGAGGCATATGTTCCGGGTCCGATTTGTCGCTGAAATTGGGATGGACGCCGTGGGCATTGTCCATGGAGATAAAAAAGGACTCACGCAGGGCGCGATGTCGGTTGACTGAGTCCGGCATGATGCGTTCCAGTATCGAGTCGAGAAATGAGCCCTGGGCACCTGCAGCCGTAACAGAGCCGATCTCTTCATGATTATTGCAGATCAGCAGGCGGTTGGTATCTGTTTTTGTCTCGTTTATGGCCTCGATCATGGCAGTGTAGCCAACAAAACAACTCAGCAGGTTGTCAAGGCGGCTGCCGGTGATAAATTCATTGCCAAGTCCAAGAAAAGAAGGCGGCTGGCAGTCATAGCAAAAAAGGTCAAAACCCATGATGGTTGCAACCTTTGCATCCAGGTATTCTTTGTTAATCTGTTCGGCAAGAATTGAGGAAAAGTTTAGCGCGTCCCCACCTGTTATCTGGGAGACAATGGGTATCAGTTCTTTTTGTTTGTTAATCGCGTGGCCATTATTGGCCTCGCGGTCAAGGTGGATGGCGAGACTGGGAATGATTGCTACCGGTCGTTTGAAATCAACAAGCAGGGTAGTGAGGATGCCATTTGTAGTTGTGCAGACCACCCGTCCGGCAATGGAAAGATCACGGTCAAACCAAGTGGCCAGAAGCGGCCCGCCGTACACTTCGACCCCAAGTTGAAACAAGGAGTGTGATGCCTTGACGGCCAAGGGTTTTACCTGCAGAGCCGGGCTGTCCGTATGGGCCCCGATGATTTTGAAGCTCTGATCCTGGTAATCTTTTGTAGCCAGGGTAAAGGCGGCGAGCGCTCCATTGTCTCTGGTGATGAAGTAGGAGTTGCCGGGTACAAGTGTCCAGGGTTCGGTCTCATAAAGCTGCTGAAAGCCAGCACCCCGTAATTTTCCGGCCATGAATGAAACCGCGTGAAAAGGGGTGGACGACTCTTGCAGAAACTGGAAAAAGTCCTGGTTGAAACGATCTTCTTGCATGGTTTTGCTACGCTATGGTTGGGAGTTTTCAGTCTGTCAGTATCAAGCCAAAGAGGCCATGGCCTTGTAAGCCGCGCTCATCATAGTGCGGTCTGATGGCTTCTTGATGCTTGATAACGAATCGGGGATGTTTTGTATAGTGTTTTTGCCAGGATTTTCAGGGGACTCGTTCTTTTTCCCGTCTGCAGGAACCGAAGGGGCGTCCTTGGGTCCTGTTTGTTGTGTTGCCTGTAATTCTTCCTGGATGGCCTGCAACTCTTGCATGCTGGCGTTGCTTGCAATCTGCCTGTCTGTAGGTGATGGGTTGGCCGGGGCAAGGGCTGCCCGTTTTACCGTGCGCATCTTGATGATTGTGGACTCAGGCGTCGACTCTTTTCCCGTGTCAATCGGGACACTGCCACCGACTGCGTATTGTCTGCCATCGGCCCCTGTCTGATAGGAATAGGAGGGGCTACCAGTAGCATATTGTCCGGCGGCAGACAGGTGTGCCTGCTCATGGGCGCGCACCTCCGTGTCCATGTTTTTGAGCTCCTGGATCTGGCGGAGCTCTGCCTCACTAAGGTGTTGCAGGTTGCTCTCTTCTGTTGCTGGTTGTTTAGTGTCTGTGGGTTTCTGATTGTTTTGTGCAGGAGCCCCGGACGCTTCCTGGCTGGCGCTGAGTTCTTTACCTTCTCTGTACAAAGAGACTTGATTTTTTGATTGCCAGGCGGCTGGGACAGGTGAGGTTGGGTCGGAGGAAACAACTTTTCCTTTTCCCTGGCGGTTGGTTAAGGCCAGGGCGTAAGCCTGAACGCCATATGCGGCGGTATGGGTTACGGTAAGGTCAGACATGAATAGTGTCTTTCTTGATAAGTCAGGCTAGTGAAGTTTGTACATTTCTTTAATTTTAAATTAAACATTTGTCAGTGTAAAAGCAATCTACAATATGGCTCTGCCCTATTTTCAGTTGAATGATTATCTTCATAACAAGACCAAGAAACCAAGCGAATAAAGGAGGTTTCGTTATGAAGATG
>CAITDH010000297.1 GCA_903891045.1 uncultured Desulfobulbaceae bacterium
TTACCAGGTTGTGACCTTTTTGGAGATATTATGAGTAGTTCGGTTGATTCCACCCCCCAGTTCATAGAGATGGTGTATCAGAAAATGGACACCAATGTTGCCATTGTCAAAAAACGGCTGGGCCGTCCTTTGACCTATGGTGAGAAGATCCTCTATGGCCATCTTGATAATGCGATGGAGGCCGATCTTGAGGCTGGTGTTTCCTATGTCAAGACCTGTCCGGATCGGATTGCCCTGCAGGATGCGACAGCCCAGATGGCCATCCTGCAGTTTATGCTGGCCGGCAAGGATGAGGCCGCCGTTCCGGTTACTGTCCACTGTGATCATCTGATCCGGGCCGAGCGCGGGGCTGAGGCGGATCTGCAGTCAGCACGAACGGAAAATCGTGAGGTGTATGATTTCCTTGCCTCTGCCTCCCAGCGTTATGGCTTTGGTTGCTGGTTGCCAGGCGCCGGAATTATTCATCAGGTGGTGCTTGAACAGTATGGATTCCCTGGTCTGATGATGTTGGGCACTGATTCGCATACCCCCAATGCAGGCGGGATTGGGGCCTTTGCCTCAGGGGTGGGTGGGGCTGATGCCGTGGATGTCATGGTTGGTATGCCTTGGGAGGTGTTGCATCCGCGTTTTGTGGGTGTCCGTCTTACCGGTCAGTTGCAGGGGTGGGCCGCGCCCAAGGATGTGATCCTGAAGATCTTGGGTATGCTCAGTTGTGCTGGCGGCACCAACCGGGTTTTTGAATATTTTGGTCCAGGCGCGGCCACCATTTCCTGCACCGGCAAGGCCACGATCTGCAATATGGGCGCGGAACTGGGCGCCACCACCTCTGTCTTTCCCTATGACGAGCATATGGCCTCTTATCTGCATGCCTGTGGGCGCGGAGAGGCGGCAGCCCTTGCCGGCAAATATCAGCATTTGTTACAAGCTGATTCGGAAGTCCTTGTCAGTCCTGAGAAGTATTATGATCAGGTTATTGAGATTGATCTTTCCAGTCTTGAGCCGCATCTGGTCGGCCCTCATTCTCCAGACCTTGCCTCCCCGATTTCGGCGATGAAAGAGCATGTGGAAAAGGGCGGGTATCCGGCAAACGTGACGTATGCGCTGGTTGGTTCCTGCACCAATTCCTCGTATGAAGATATGGGGCGTATTACCGCCATGGCTGAACAGATCGCGTCCAAAGGACTGAAATTGAAGATTCCTTTGCTGTTGTCTCCAGGTTCTGAGCAGGTTCGCGCCACCCTTGAGCGGGATGGTCAGCTTGCCAAGCTCGAGGCCATTGGGGCCACGGTATTGGCCAATGCCTGTGGCCCCTGTATTGGTCAATGGACCAGAACAGGGGTTGAACCAGGGTTCAAGAATTCCATTGTTACGTCGTACAACCGAAATTTCCCCAAACGCAATGACGGCAATGTCGGCACCTGTGGGTTTATCGCCAGTCCTGAGACCTGTCTGGCCTATGCCATGTTCGGCACCTTTAATGTGAATCCTTATAGCGAGCAATTGCAGGCGGCGGATGGCTCTTTTTTTGTCCTGACCCCTCCTGACAAGGTGCCGGAAGTGCCTCTGCAAGGTCTTGTCCGTGATGAAGCTGGCTTTCTGGCGCCCATTGGGCCCATTGCGGAGCGAACCGCGGTCCCTGTGCAGGTGGCGCCGGATTCGAAACGTCTGGCCCTGCTCTCTCCCTTTACTCCCTGGGATGGGCGTGATTTTATTGGTTTACGATTGCTGATGAAGGCCAAAGGCAAGTGTACCACCGACCATATTTCACCGGCCGGTCCCTGGTTGCGTTTTCGTGGTCACCTGGATAACATCTCCGGGAATATGTTCAGTGGGGCTACCAATGCCTTTACCGGTGAGACCGGGATTGGTCTGAATCAGTTGACAGGTGAGCAGCAGCCGTATAATGAGGTTGCCCGGGCCTATATCGCTGTCAGTGAAAACTGGCTGGTGGTAGGCGATGCCAATTATGGGGAGGGCTCTTCGCGGGAACATGCGGCCATGAGTCCTCGTCACATGGGGGGACGCGTGGTGATTACCCGTTCTTTTGCCCGTATCCATGAAACCAATTTAAAAAAACAAGGGGTGCTGCCTTTGACTTTTGTCAGTGGTGCCGACTATGATTTGATTCAGGAGACTGATCGGGTGGATATTCTTGGTCTGACCGAACTTGCTCCCGGTTCTACCGTGACGGCCGTATTTCATCATGTCGATGGATCAGATTCGGTACTGTCTCTGATTCATTGCTTGAATGCTGAGCAGATCGCTTGGTTTAAGGCTGGTTCGGCCTTAAACTTCCTTCGGGGATAATGAGTACTTGATGTCTGGAGCAATGATGCATGAGACCATAAAAGATATTAAACTGCCGTCTCCGCCGGCTATTGCCTTGCGTATTCTTGAGGCGGTTAAAAAAGGTGACGCCTCTTTTGGCGAGTTGGCCCAGATTATTTCGGTTGACCCAGCCTTAACTGCCAAGGTATTGAAGGTTGCTAATTCTTCTTTCTATAGTATGCCTAATAAGGTCAATACGATAGAGAAAGCCCTGTCGATTTTGGGCATGAATATTACGAAGAATATTGCCCTTTCTTTTGTGATTGCCAAAGAGTTGACTGGTAATAAGCATGAGGGCTTTGATTTTATATATTTCTGGAAAAGAGCGGTTACCTGTGCGGTAGGCGCTGAACTGCTGGCTTCTTTGCTTCATTACAAAAATGATGATATTTTTGTTTCGGCTTTGCTTCAGGATATTGGGGTTCTGGTTCTTCATCTGTGTTGGCCAGGCGAGTATCGGCAGGTATTAGATGAAAAGAGGGCGACCGAGGCCTCGGTTTTTGGTTGCGAGCGCAAGCTTTTTGGGGTTGACCATCAGGAGATTGGGGCTGAGTTACTAGCTGGATGGGGCTTGCCGGAAACCATCTCGACGATGATCCGGTATCATCATGCGAGTGACTGCCCTGAAGCAGTCAGGATGCCGGTTGATCTTCTGCATTGGTCCACGATGCTGGCCTCGATCTATTATGGTTCGCGGAGTGTAGAAAAGGTGCAGAGGCTTAAGGGAGCAATCTGTCCCCGCTTCCAGGTCAAGGAAGAGGCCATTGATACCCTGGTCGATGCTGTGGCGCAAAAAAGTGTCGAGCTTCTTTCCTTTTTCGATATCGATCCAGGTGATATGAAACCTTTTTCTCTTCTGCTTCAGGAGGCGAATGAAGAGCTGCGTTGTATCAATCTGTCTTATGAACAGCTAGTTGTGCAGGCGAAACAGGCAAGAAAGAAGGCTGAGGACCTGGCGACTGAGCTACTTTTGGCCAATGCCAAACTGAGAGATTTGGCATTTCGTGACGGCCTGACTGGTTTGTATAATTATCGTTATTTCCAGGAATTGATGGAGAAAGAGGTAAACCGGGCTACGCGCTATCATCTGGCCCTGTCTCTTATAGTTTTTGATATTGATTTCTTTAAAAATATCAATGACACCTATGGACATCCCGCTGGCGATGAGGTCTTGCGCAACCTGGCAACACTTGTGACAATAACCATGCGCACGTCGGATCTTATTATTCGTTATGGTGGGGAAGAGTTCGCGGTGATCCTCCCCATGACTGATCTGGCTGGTTGTAAAGTCTTTGCCGAACGATTACGGAGACGGGTGGAAGAGATGGAAGTTCTTATTGCCGGTACCTTGGTCAGGATTACCATTAGTTTAGGACTGACCAGCTATGAATCTTCGATGATGGCGATGGATAAATCACAAATGATTAATGCTGCTGACACTGCGTTGTATCTGGCAAAACAGAACGGACGGAATCGAGTGAGTGTGATTCAATTGAAGGTGTGAATGTGAAAGGAGGAACGGTGAGTTCCACGCTAAATTATCTGCTCCTTATCACGTAAGGCAATAATGGTACAATTTCGCCCTGTTATTCCATCGCCCTTGCGGCGGGCGCGGCGATAGGAAAAAAATCAAGATTACAGCAAGTACAGGTTGCGGCGATCTTGATTTTTTTTGGTTGCAGGCCGGCCTCCATGAGTTGGGAGCGGGATATTTGCCAGAAATTAAAATAGTTGCTGCGCTGCTGAAAGGCCAGGAACGAGAGAGGAAGTTCCTGGCGATGGTTGATGAATTCAGCGCAGCAGGGTCCCAAAGAGGGACTGATGCTGGCTAGGATGTCTTCAGGGCGGGACTGATAACAGGCGTTCATCATTCGCACAGTTTTTTCGATGATCCTGAGAACACTGCCCCGCCAGCCACAATGTATTGCCGCTATTGCCGATTGAACAGGGTCATGGAGTAGAATGGCCTGACAGTCGGCATGCTGGATCATCAGTCCCACATCTCTTCTGTTGGTCATCAAGGCATCAATCCCATCCATTTCCTGATCACTGTCAGGCGTTTCCTGAATCCTGATAATCTGATCCCCATGCACCTGTCGGGCCGAAACCAGGCGGCTGATCCCCAACGACTGTTTCAGCATCTGGCGATTGGCTTGCACCTTTTCGGTCTGGTCACCAACACCGAAACTGCAGTTGAGCGAGGCAAAAGGGGTGCCGCTTACTCCATGATGGCGGTCAAAAGTGGCCTGGATAAGGTCAGGAGCAGAGGGCGAGAGGAAGGTAGAGGCTGTAAGCATTGGTATCAGCACATATACTGTTTAATTGGAGAACTTCCGACATCTCAAGGAGCTTTAGCCGAGGCGTCACACCGGTGAAGACCGTTTCTTTCTTTGGGGGATGCGGTTTTTTTATTTCCTTGGCTGGAGATATCGGATAGTTCAGAGTAGATAAAAGAAGAGATTCTTTATTTCAAGCGGCGACATTTTTGTATCACATTTTGTATTATGCCAGGAAAAGACATAAAAAAAGGGCTACGGAAAAGACCGTAACCCTTTGATTTTACTGGTCGGGGCGGCAGGATTCGAACCTGCGGCCTCCTGCTCCCAAGGCAGGCGCGCTAACCAGACTGCGCTACGCCCCGACACAAAAAAGAGAAAGTCCAATTCAAGAATTGGACTTGAAATTGCTGGCTCCTCGGGACGGATTCGAACCGCCGACAGGGTGATTAACAGTCACCTGCTCTACCAGCTGAGCTACCGAGGAATATTTGTGGCCATTTATAGCATACTCACAGGAACTTCGTCAATACTTTTACACATTTTTTCTATACAATGAATCTTACAAAAACCTCAAAGGTAAAAAATAAACATCCCGGGAAACAAAACAAAAATCATCGTCACCGGGCCAGCCTCTGACAAGTGAGATGGTCAAGTAAAAATGGACAGTTTGCTAAGCGGCTTTTTTCAGAAGCCACATTTTCTCAAATTCCTTTGGGCTCATATAACCCAAATATGAAGACACCTTCTGCTATTATAAAACATTTCAATATAGGGAACCTTGAAAAATTGTTTTTCCCCCTATCTCTGCGTTGTTAAAAAGAAATTTATCTTCGGGATATTAACTATATACCTGCGGGAAATTTTTTCTCACGCCTTGATCTTGAACAAAAATCCTGATTTTTCCAGGCTCCCTTAAGTCAACTGTTCGGATTTCACATTAAGAAGAGCATCAAGAAGGCCGCCATATATTGTATGACAACTTTTCCTTTTCACAGAACCTCTTCTTTTAATTTGTCACCTACGAACCCAAACACCATTCATAGGTATTCCTGAACATCTTCAGCCAGGGAGAAGCCTGGAGATCTTTCATGGTTTCCGGTAAATAGTGGAGCTGCCAAGACAGGAAGGCCCGTTCGGGATGGGGCATCAAGGCCAGATGGCGACCATCCGGCGAACAGAGGGCAGCCAGGCCATCCAGCGAACCGTTAGGATTAAATGGGTAGGACTCGGTGGCCTGACCGTTGTCATCCACATAGACCAGAGGGGTCATGTTGCCAACCTCTACCTGCTGCCGCACCATAGGATCAGGGAAGTGCAGTCGGCCCTCGCCATGATCGAGATGGATACCAAAAACCAAGTCTTCCATACCCTTGAACATGATGGACTTTGAAGGCCGCACCTTGACCGTTACCCACCGCGATTCAAAACGGCCCGAGGTATTGTGGGCAAAACGGGGCTGGCTTTCCGGTGCGATCCCCTGCCAGGGCACCCAGCCCAGCAGCCCGAAGAGCTGACAGCCGTTGCAGACACCTAAGGTGAAGGTGTCAGGTCGGTTGTAAAAGGCATTAAACATGTCTTTAAGCTGCTCATTGAAAAGAATGGTGGCCGCCCAGCCCTTGGCCGACTCTGGAACATCACCATAAGAAAATCCACCTACCGCCGCCAGTCCACGGAAACCGTCCAGGGTAATGCGGCCGGTCAGCAGATCGTTCATACAGATATCCCAGGGCTCAAATCCAGCGGCATAGAAGGCCGCGGTCATCTCCCGGTCAGAGTTTGAGCCTTCATCGCGGAGGATGGCCACCTTCGGTTTTTTCTTCTTGGCCAGGACAGAGGCCGGGGTCAGTTCCGGGATAAAACTCAGGTGATAGACCGGACCTTTGCGGTCAGCGATATTAACTTTTTCCGCATCGGCACAGGCCGGGTTCATCTGCAACCGTTCAAGTTGATAGCTGGTTTCTTCCCAGATTTGACGCAGGGTCTGCATCTTCTCATCGAGTACCAGTTCGCCATTGACCCGCACCCGAATCTGTTTGTCCTTGGTACTCCGGCCAATGACAGCATGGGGGATATCACTGGCGGTCAGCAGGGCGGTGATCACATCCAGATCCGTCTGCCGACACTCGACAACCATCCCCAGCTCCTCCGAGAACAAGGTGGCCAAGGGTGAATCGCTGCCGGCGAGGTCAATCTCCAGACCGCAGTTGCCACTAAAGGCCATCTCCAGCAGGGTGGTGATCAGGCCGCCGTCACTGCGATCATGGCCAGAGAGGATCAGGCCGCGGTGAATCAGTTCCTGCACCGCGCCAAAGGCCCGTTTGAACTGGCGGGGATCGTCCATGTCCGGGCTTTCGTTGCCGATCTGCCCCTGCACCTGGGCCAGGGCCGTGCCACCCAGCCGGTTTTTGCCGCCGGAAAGATCGAGCAACACCAGCACGTTGCCGGGCTCCTTGATATCCGGGGTGATCACTGCCCTGATATCGGGCACCGCCGCATAGACCGAAATAACCAGCTGCCGGGGCGACTTCACTGTCTCACCTGCCACCATGGTGGCCATGGACAGGCTGTCCTTGCCGCCATCCACGGCAATGCCAATGGCGACCATGGCATCGCGCATGGCCCTGGCCGCATCATAGATGGCCGCGCCCTCACCGGGCAACTTGGGGGCCCACATCCAGTTGGCCGAACACTTGACCTCCTCCAGATCCTTGATTCCGGCCCAGACCAGATTGGTCAGGGCCTCGCCCACGGCCATCCTGGCACCGGCTGCCGGATCAACCAGCATCTTGATCGGCTGCTCGCCAATGGCCGTTGCCACCCCGGTCAGACCCAGATGGCTCTGGGCCACCACTGCCACATCACTGACCGGAAGCTGAAGCGGACCGCAGCACTGCTGCCGGACAATGAGCCCGGAGACCGCGCGGTCCACCTTGTTGGTCAGAAAGCGCTTGGAACCAACCGACAGCAGACGCAGCACGTCATGCAGGGCGACAGATACACCCAGGTCCGGCGGCAACGTCAGGGGTTGCAGGCCGGGGTCGCGCCGCTGGTCGGTAAAGGTCTTCTGCGGGATATTACCGAGCAAAACATCGAGCTCGATATCCACCGGCGTGGAGTCATCGACCGCGTCATGGAGGACAAATCGCAGGTCACCGGTCACCTCGCCCAGCACTTCACAATTCACCTTTTCCCGGACACAGATGGCCTGAAACTGCACAATATTTTCCGGACGGATCAGAAAGCCGTTGCGCTCCTGGTATTCGGCCACATAGATCTCCAGCACCGACATGGTGGGATCGCCGACCCGGATGTTGCGGATTTCCACCCGGCCGCCGGATTTTTCAACCAGCTCCTTCAAGACGTTGGCCGGACCGCCAGCGCCCTGATCGTGGATCACATCGATCAGGGTCTTGTCTCCCATCTCGTTGCAGGCGCGGATGACCCGGTTCATCTTCTGTTCCATCTCGGCATCGCCACGCTGCACCGCATTGAAATCGAGCTCAGAGGCATTCTCACCCTGCAGCATACTGGAGGCGGCACCGCCGCCAAAACCGACCCGATAAGCCGGGCCGCCCACCTGAACGATGAGCATACCCTTCTCTTCCTTGTTCTTGCTGGTGTGACAGTCATCAATCTGGCCAACACCGGCCGTAAACATGATCGGCTTCAGATAGCCCCAGCGCTCACCACTCGAAAGACGCAGATCAAAGGAACGGGTAAAACCCTGGATCAGCGGCTCACCGAATTTGTTGCCGTAGTCCGAGGCGCCGTTGCTGGCATCAATCTCGATCTGCAGGGCCGAGGCCAGATTATCAGGGCAGGGATAGTGGTTCTCCCAGCTCAGGACATAGCCGGGGACATGCAGATTACCCACGCAGTACCCAGCCGTTCCGGCGATGACAAATCCGCCCCGTCCCGTCCCCTGGACATCACGGATCCGGCCGCCGGTCCCGGTCTCAGCACCGGGAAAGGGAGCGACGCCGGTGGGAAAATTATGGGTCTCGGCAGTCAGCAGGGGATGATAACGGACATCCCGCACCACAAAGGCGGACGGCTCTCCCGGCTGACTTGGATGCAGGGTCTTGAGATCATAGCCCTCAACGACGCTGGAGTTATCCTTGAAGGCAATCACTGAACCCTTGGGGCTGGCGGTCAGAGTATCAATGACCAGCTCAAAGAGGGTCTCATCCTGCTCAACACCGTTGATGATCTGTTTGCCCTTGAAAAAGCCGTGGCGGGAATGCTCGGAGTTGGCGTTGTTGAGATCCATGATCTCGACAATGGTCGGGTTCCGGTCATATTTAGTGACAAAATAGTCGTAATAGAAATTGCGATCCCACTCGTCCATGGAGATACCGGGGATACCCAGCAGGGCATCAGGGCCGCCGGTCTTGAGGTCCACCTCATAGACTGCCTCCGGCACGATTCCGGTCTCAAAGGTGTGCAGGGGCTCGGGATAGGGACACTCGGTCATCCGGTCATGGTGGCTGGCGATAAAGGTCTGCACATCCTGGCCATCTGGCACCAAATAACGGCGCGAACGCTCCACCCTGGTCACACAGTCAATGCCGGTCGCCCGGCAGATAGAGACCATATTTGACGACCAGGCTGTGGCAAAGTTGAGCCGCGGCCCCACCTCGACCACCCGCTCCCCCTGCAGCAGGGGCGTAAACGACACCGTATCGAGCAAAAAGCCATCGGCCAGCACCAGACGCAGACAATCCATCTCCATCGCGGTCAGCGGCCGGCTCGATTCCACATTAAAGCAATAGGCCCGGCCCTCATCAATCCTGCGGTAAAACTGCGTCACTTTCGATCCCATTCTTTGTCCCTTTTCCTTGCCCGGTTATCCCTCAAGCCAAGCCTCAATGATCCTTCAACAAAAACGGCAAGCCATGGAAACATACCAAGTCTTGCACCATATTCTTTGAACACAACAGTTCAACCTTATCATGAAACCTGTTGTCCTGAAACCCCCTGCATTCTCCTGTTGCAACTTTTCTCCTCAATGCGGGGAAAAAACCATAAAAAACACAGAAAAACAGGGAAGATATTTTTTACACGATTCACGAACCAGACAAACGGCCATTCCGCCTTTTTCCTTGCAGAGAAAGGCGAGAAAGAGTAAATTTATAACATTCCGCCTTTCGTGAGCATGCCTTTGGCATGAGAATCAATCCTGCCTTTCCACTGCCAGACAGGAGCAACCTTTTTCCCAGAAAATTACCATGCTGCAAATCCTCCGCAACAAAGCGCAATCCATCGTTATCCAAACTCTGGTCCTGATTATCGCTCTGGTTTTTATCTTCTGGGGCGTAGGCACCAAGATGATGAACAGTCGAAATGCCGCCATCACTATCAACAATGAAGAGATCTCCTTCCAGGAATTTCAACAAAGCTACGACCAGGCAATAACCGGATACCGGCGCCAATTTGGTGATGCCGTCTCCGATGAAATCCTTAAAGGTCTCGGGGTAAAACAACAAGTTGTCAACCAGTTAACTCAGACCGCGCTCCTGCGACAGGGTGCAAACGCCATGGGGATTATCGTAACCCCTGTTGAAATTCAAACCACCATCCAAAAAATGCCCCAATTCCTGCAAGAGAGTGTTTTTAATATGAATACCTATCAGGCTATCCTCAGCGCCAACCGCCTGACCCCCCATAAATTCGAGGCATCTATCGGTCATGACCTGCTTGGCGAAAAAGTGATCACCTCGATCAATAAATTTGCTACCATAGCAAGCGAGACCGAGATAAACGAGATGTATCAACGGGATCAGGAAACAGTGAGCGTGAAAATTGTCAAGATTTCACCCGATCTTTTCAATGACAAGATAGTGGTTGAGTCTCAAGATCTTGTGGCCTGGTTTGAAACAGAGAAAAACACCTACAAGACTGAGCAGAAAATAAAACTGAACTATCTCAGTTTTCCCTACAAGGTCCAGACAGACAAGATAAAGATCAGTGACGAACAAGTTTTAGCCCAATACGAGAAAGAGAAGGCTGCTTACCAGATTCCAGAAAAAAGGCATGCCAGCCACATCTTATTCAAGACAGAAGAAAATGCCTCGTCGGAAAAACGAGAAGAACAACGGAAAAAAGCAGAAGAAATTCTGGCTCAAGCCCGCACCGGCAAAGATTTTTCGGCGCTGGCCTCGACGTACTCCGAAGATACATCCAAAACCAAAGGTGGAGATCTGGGGACATTTGCCAAGGGTAAAATGATTAAAGAATTTGATGATGCAGTCTTCTCCATGCAACCAAACGATATCAGCGATATCATCCAGACACGATTTGGTTATCATATCATCAAACTCGACAAGATTATGCCCGCCACGACCCAACCGATAGAGGAAGTCCGTGCCGCCATTATTGCAAAACTCCAGTCCGAACAGGCAAAACCCGCAACCTTCCAGATGGCAAACGAGGCCTATGAAGGTATTATTGCTGCCGGCAGCTTACCGGCATATGCCGGTAAACATACCGACAAAACCATTATTACCACTGATTTTTTCAGTCGTACTGCCCCGCCCGCAACGCTGGAACATGACCCCAAGTTCATGGATACCGTTTTTGCCCTGAAACAGGGTGAACTCAGCTCACTCATTGAAACTCCATCCGGCTATTTCATCCTTTTTGCGGAGGCAATCCAGGAACCAGCTCCTCCGAAGCTCGAAGAGGTCAAGGAGCAGGTAACCAAAGATTACAGGTTGACCAAGGCCCGCAAAATGGCCAAAGAGACCGCAACGGCCATCTTGACCAAGGTGCAGGGAGGAGCTGATTTTGAGAAAACGGCCAGTGAGGAAAAATTGCAAGCCAAGAAATCAGGGTCCCTGAGTAAAAACAATGCGACTCCTGACCCAGTACTTCCGCCTTCTCTTATTGATCAGGCCTTACGGCTGAGCGCCAAAAATCCCTTCCCCAAGGAGACATTGGCCGTGGGAGACGATTTATACCTCTTGCAGTTTCTGGAACGTAAATCACCAGAAATCGCAAACTTAAATGCTGCTACCAAAAAAGAATATACCGCTACCCTACTCAAACAGAAACAAGATCAGTTGCTTTCTTCCTGGTTGAAACAGCAGGAAAAAAAGAGCAAGATATCTGTCAACAAAAATATCTTGAACTAAAAAGCACCTTGAAAAAAACTATAAAGAGGAAGCATGGCGGACCTACCAACCCCAACATGCTTCCTCTTTCAATTCCTGTCCTGAATCCACTTCCCTGTCATGGCAACTGACAAGTGGGTTAATTGCATGTTCTCCGTTTCCAGATCAATCCACATTTTCATTTCCAAACCAACGATCTTTCCAATCAGGACAAGGCCGCATTGACTATGACCGACCAACACCCTCTTCTGCAGCATTATGACACACTCAACCAATTCGAGCAGACCTTTCTTCAATTTCTGTCCATTGTTTGCGAGCCGCCTCATATCACCTTGCTGGTTAACTGTCTCACCAAGCTGGACATGCGAAGTCCGAGAGGAATCTGTCCCACGGCGGCCAATCTCACCCATTATTTCAACAAATTCCAAAAACTTGGCCTTGTGACCAAAGAACGGCAATGCGCACCGGAGCTTGCCGAAATATTCAGCCGAATATCGGTTGCTGAAGGGACGTTTGCCTCTTTTGCGCAAGTAATCCGTCATGAGGCCCCGGTATCCTATTATTACGGAAAATGGACAACCCGTTGCTGGCGGGCCATGCGCGAGCTCCGCATCGGGATCTACACCCAACAGTTTGATCTGATCGACGATGCCCTCGATTTTCTTGACAGCCAGGAGCAGGAACTCTTCTCCGCCATATCCCCAACGGTCCAGGTCATCACCAATCCCTTTGATCCAGTATGGTTTCGAACACTTGCCCCTTCCTTTCAGTTTTTTTTAACCGATCAGGCCCTTCGTTTTTCCCAGACCAGGTTAGCGTCCTTCCCGGAAATTTTAAAATTTCTGCAAGACAAGGAAAATTTCCAGGGCCTGAACAATGACGAGAGACTCCCTTTTCAACGCCTGCTTTTTAACCAACTTCTCCTTCTGGGAGAACTCGACACAGCTGAACAACTGATTACCTCGCAACCAGAAAGCTTCAGCGGAACTGGAGCCGCAGGATCTCTTGCTTTTCTGCGCGGCCAGTACTCCCAATCCCGACAATCTTTTGCCGACGATATTCAGGCCCTCCAGAAACTTAGCGACAATGACAAGGTTGCCTTTATTGGCCCGCCAGGACTCTTTCATCTTCTGGCCTGCCTCCAGGAAGACACTACCGACCGCAACCAGATTGTTGCCCACCGTATCGGTCTTACCCTGTCACTCTTTCCCGGCATGACAGAAGAGAAGGCCTACCATTTTCTGGCCGCCCTGCTCAGCGCGCAAAGCAATAGCAAACTTACAGATGACGCGTTCGACCTCGTCCATGATAAAAAAGCCCCCGGCCTGACCATCCTTTTTGCCGGACTTTGCGACTACTGGCTGAACAGCACAATCAAGCCGGATACCGAAAAAAAAATCCAGGCTCTATATCAACAGGCCAAGACCAATCACTATCACTTTTTCACTCTAAATCTGGCGAATATTCTGGCCAAAACTTCCGCGGACACTAATGAATACCTGGCAACCATGCAGACTCTCCAGGAACAGACAGGCCAGGTCTCCCTGGTCTCCATCCTGGAGCCTGAAGATCCCTGGAAACGAAGCCTGCAGGCACTGATCCAGGCCACAACCGTCCGACCGCACTCCTCTAGGGATCAAACCATCAGAATGGCTTGGTTCGTCGACTATAAAAATGATGTGCTCTCCATCAGTCCGAAAGAACAAAAGATCTCTCCCGAAGGGCAATGGAGTAAAGGCAGGCCCATATCGCTTGCCCGTCTCTACTCGGGTGACATGCTCCCCTATCTGAGCATCCAGGATCGCAAGATCAGCGCAGCCATCAAAAAAGTCCAACACCCTGAGACCCACGGGGTCAGTTATCACTTTGATATGGACCAGGCCCTTGTCGCCATGATTAACCATCCTCTGCTTTTCCTGACCCAGTCGCCAACTTCAGCGGTCGAATTTATTACTGGCGAACCTGAGCTTCTGGTGGAAGAGAGAGGCGGACAACTCCATATCCGTTTTGCCCAAGCCGTAACCAAAAATTCGATTACCGTCTTCCAGGAAACACCGACGCGTTTCAAGATTATTACCATCAATGACAATCATCGCCGCATTGCCCAGATTACCGGCCCCGATGGTCTCAGTGTCCCCCTTACGGCCAGCGAACAGGTTCTCACTGCTATTGGCAATATCTCGTCTTACATGACGGTTCATTCGGCAATTGCCGCCGATGCCACCACCAATAAAAATAACCATATCGAATTTGTCGAGGCTGACCCTTCCATTTACATCCACCTGCTCCCCTTTGGCACAGGCTTTCGTCTGGAGATGTTTGTCAAACCCTTTGTCGAAGGCGGTCATTATTTGAAACCGGGGCAAGGTGTTGAAAATATCATGGCGGAAGTGCGGGGAAAGCGTCTGCAAACGCGGCGTAATCTGGCACTCGAAGAAGAAAAGGCCAGAGGGATTGAAGAATCCTGCCCCATATTGGACCTGGCCATTGACATCGAACAGGAAAATGATCGGGAATGGCACCTGCAAGACCCGGATGACTGCCTGCAGGCACTGATGGAATTGCAGGCTATTCATGATCAGGTCATCATTGAATGGCCGGAAGGTGAAAAACTGACGGTCAGCCATCAGGCATCCCTGAAAAATCTGAATCTGAAGATCCGTACCAATCGTCAGAACTGGTTTGCCCTGTCCGGGCACCTGGAGCTTGACCAGGATACCGTCATTGACCTGCGTGAGCTTCTCGCCAAAGTCAAAGGGACTTCAGGCCGTTTTGTACAGATTGGAGAAGGACAGTTTCTGGCACTTACCCAGGAATTTAAAAAACGACTGGAAGAGCTGAATATCTATTCTGAAGGGATTGATCCCGACCAGGGTGACGAGATCCTCCTGCACCCCTTGGCTGCCTTGCCGCTGGAGCAACTGATCGAACAGGCAAAGACCCAAACTGATACCGGCTGGGATACGCAACGGGCCAGACTTGAGGATCTCCAATCCTACAGCCCCCTGCTTCCCTCCACTCTTCAGGCTGAACTACGGGATTATCAGCTCGAAGGCTTTAACTGGCTGGCCCGCCTTGTTCACTGGGGCGTTGGCGGCTGTCTGGCCGATGATATGGGACTGGGCAAGACCATCCAGTCCCTGGCCATCATCCTGGAACTGGCCTCGGATGGGCCATCTCTGGTGATTGCCCCCACCTCCGTCTCCACCAACTGGGAATCAGAGGTGAATCGCTTTGCCCCCACTCTCAACATCAAAACTCTGACTGGAAAAAATCGCGGAAAAACCATTCAGGAATTAGGGAAATTTGATCTCCTGATAACCACCTACACCCTGCTCCAACAAGAAAACGAGCTCTTGTCCCAGGTCAAATGGCAGACCGTTATCCTCGATGAGGCCCAGGCCATAAAAAATGCGGCGACGAAACGTTCCAAGGCCGCCATGGCCATCCAGGCCAGATTCAAACTCATTACTACCGGCACCCCTATTGAAAACCACCTGGGAGAGCTCTGGAACCTCTTTCACTTTATCAATCCCGGTCTGCTGGGTTCACTAAATCGCTTCAATGAACGTTTTGCCATTCCCATTGAACGTTACCACGACCGCGAGGCCCGGCTGAAACTGAAA
>CAITDH010000298.1 GCA_903891045.1 uncultured Desulfobulbaceae bacterium
CTTCATCCGTCCTTGGAGCAAGCAACACTTATATCTATCGATGGCCGTTGTAGCGAAATGGTTAAGAAGGTAATAATTTCACTACAGCTCCTCAAATGAAAGTTTTCTCAAAATTGTTTTTTCCCCTCTTCACCTTTTACCCAGACACGAAATCCTTCCCCATGATAGGCATCTTTGATTCAGGCATTGGCGGCATGACGGTGGCACGGGCGGTGGAACAACTGCTGCCCGATTACTCCATCGTTTATTTTGGTGACATCGCTCGCACCCCTTACGGTTCAAAAAGCGCGGCGACCATCACCGACTACTCCCTGCGGAACACCGAATTCCTGCTCCAGAAAGGGGCAGAGGTTATTATCATTGCCTGTAACACCGCCTCAAGCGTGGCGACCGAGGCCTTGCGTCGGGAATTTCAGGTACCGATCATTGAGGTGATCACCCCGGCGGCAACCAAGGCTATTGCCACCACCAAGACCGGCAGGATTGGGGTCATCGGTACCAGGGCCACCATCAGAAGCGGGGTGTACGAACAGACCATCTGTGGTCAGCGTCCGGATTTCCATGTTTTTTCCGAGGCCTGTCCCCTGCTCGTGCCCCTGGTGGAAGAGGGATGGACCAACAAGCAGGAGACCAAGATGATTCTCCGGCGCTACCTGCACCCCTTGAAAGATAAACAGATCGACACCCTGGTGCTGGGGTGCACCCACTACCCCCTGCTCACCAAGCTGATCCAGACAAGGGTCGGCAAGCGGGTCACCCTTATTGACTCCTCGGTAGAGACCGCAGAATATGTCCGAGACTTGCTAACCGAGCAGCCGCAGGCCATGGATGGCCAAGTGTCGCTCGCTCCAGGGATGGATAAAGAGCGACCGCAGCTCGTCACCAGAGAGGAACAAGGCACGGCCACCCATCGCTACTATGTCTCAGACCTGACCGATTCCGCGCAAACGGTTGCCCGGAAAATATTTGCACGTCCCCTGGAGTTAATCCTTACATGAAACCTTTCCTGACTCAAATATCCGTTACTCCCGTTGCCGCCCGCGTGCTCATACTGGCAGTCACGACCTTCTTTTTCCTGCTCCTGCCCTGGCCCGTCACCGCCGGCCAGAACAGTACCGAGACCCCGGAGGACATCGCCCGGAGACTGCAACAAAACTATGATCAGATCCACAGCCTCAGCTTTCATTTCACCCAGAATACCAAAGGGGAGCTGAGCGGCAGAGCGCAACAGGGGAGCGGCACCGCCTGGTTTATCAAAGAAAAAAAGCCCCAGGGCACTCCTGGAACTCCTGGCAAGATGC
This sequence comes from uncultured Desulfobulbaceae bacterium, assembly GCA_903891045.1. Taxonomy (GTDB): domain Bacteria; phylum Desulfobacterota; class Desulfobulbia; order Desulfobulbales; family Desulfocapsaceae; genus UBA2270. The sequence continues at coordinate 1,302 of CAITDH010000298.1, forward strand.
GTTGGGACTACACCACCCCGGAAAAGCAGATCCTGGTCAGTGATGGCGTAAATTTTTCCATGTATTTTGCCAAACTGCGACAGATGATCGTCAGCCCTGCCGAGACCATGCGCACCGACATCACCTACTCTTTTTTCACCGGGACCGGTAACCTGCTCAAGGATTTCGCCATCTCCCCCCCCAATCCTGAATTCACCCCAGGAAAAGAAGACGCCGGCCGCTCCAAGATCATCAAGCTGACACCCAAGGAAAACCAGTCGCAGGTAAGCGAGATCCATCTGTGGGTGACCACCGATTCACTGATTCAGCGCATAGACATCCTTGACCATTTTGATACCCGCACCATCCTTGATCTCAGCGACCTGCAGGTCAACACCCTGGCCACTGATGACCACAAGGCCATGGATGCCCTGTTTCTTTACACCCCGCCGGAGGGGACAGAAATCATCTACCAATGATGGTGTCGCGCAAAGCCCCAAATACTGCGTTGCCCTGCATCCTTCGTTACTGCGACGTACCCAAAAGTACGCCTCGTTCCTCAGGACTTACGCGCCTTGTCTTTGGGCCTTTGCACTTAGCCATCCCCCTTGATTACGTTCCGGCATTTTGCAAGCTCGACTTCTCTCAAGCCCATCCTCAATGAACACCCCGGCGCCACCAGCAGATGTCTTTCGCATTGCCCTGATCTCCATGCCTTGGTCGATCTTCAATCGACCTTCGGTACAACTGGGGGCGCTGAAGGCCTGGCTGGACCGTGACAGCACTATCCAGACCCATACCTTCCACCCTTATCTGCAGGTGGCAAAGGCTGTCGGCACCGAAACCTATCACCATCTGGCCAGGAACAGCTGGGCCGGTGAGGCCCTCTACAGCCCCCTGCTCTTTCCAGGGCAGCGACAGCAGGCCGCCCGGCTTTTTCACGAGAGCTGCCATGGCAAAGGTCAAAGCAACAAGGAGTTGCGCGGGCTTGATTTTGATCAGACCGTTCAGCTCCTTGACCTCTCACTTGACCAATGGCTGGCCAGCCTTGATCTCGCGGGCTTTCACCTGATCGGATTTTCCATCTGCTTCAATCAATTGCTCGCATCCCTCACGGCCGCAGCCCGCATCAAGAAACTGCACTCCGCCCTGCCCATTGTCGCTGGCGGGTCGGGATGTGTCGGGCCAATGGGCGCATCCCTGCTCCACAACTTTCCACAGCTTGACTATGTGATCTCCGGGGAAGGAGAAGAATCCCTGGCGCGTCTCTGTCATGGCCTGAGACAGAATGACGCCCCGGAAACCCTGCCCCCGCAGATCATGTATCGTTCGCGACCTTTTACCGCCCCCCCCTGCCGGGGCATTGCCGATCTCAACCAACTGCCAACCCCTGATTACAGCCCTTACTTTCAACAGATGCAGGCCACCTTCCCCGGACAGCCCTTCATCCCCGTCCTCCCTCTTGAATTTTCCAGGGGCTGCTGGTGGAACCGCTGCACCTTCTGCAACCTGAACCTCCAATGGCAGGGATACCGGTGGAAGCAAAACGACAGGATGGCGGCCGAGGTGAGAGAACAATCCCGGCGCCATGGCTGCCTTGACTTCACCTTTACTGACAATGCCCTGCCGCCGAAAGATGCCGATCTCTTTTTTCAGACGATGGCCGCGGAACCAGTTGACTATGATTTCTTTGCCGAAATTCGAGTGATCACCGATGGTGACAAGCTGGCCGCCTATCGCCGAGGCGGTCTCTCTTCGGTTCAGGTTGGCATTGAGGCCCTTTCCGCCACCCTGCTTGCCAGAATGGAAAAGGGAACCACGGTCATGGACAATATCGCCGCCATGAAACAGAGCAGGGCCTGC